>JAPYNK010000001.1 GCA_028285825.1 Arenicellales bacterium
CCTGCCCTGTTCTTGCTGAATCCCGACTCTGCAGTATTTTCAAGTGCTGGCTCACGCTCCAGAAATGCAAGCGCTTGCTCGGCATAATCCTGCCAGTCGGTAGCAAAATGAAAAACACCGCCAGTCTTTAGCTTGCCAACCAAAAGCCCCACAAAATGTGGTTGGAAAATACGCCTTTTGTGATGCCGTTTCTTGGGCCAGGGATCCGGAAAAAACAGGCAAACTCGATCGAACAGCCGATCCTGGAACCAGTTGGACAGGATCTGAACTGCATCACCGTGAATAACGCGAATATTCTCCAGCCCTTCATCATGAATCCGCAACAGCAGATGCCCTATTCCCGGCTCATGAACTTCTATGCCGATGAAATCACGCTCCGGGCTTGATTTGGCCATTTCGATCAGGGCTTCACCATTGCCAAAACCGACCTCAAGCACCAGTGGAGCCTTGCGCCCAAATACCTGCAACACATCAACCTTGTCGCCAGGATTCGTTGAAGCAAAAATCCCATACCGAGGCAGCAATGCATGCACGGCCTTTCGCTGGGCATCGGTCATGCGACCGGTGCGGATCACATAACTTCTGACAGAGTCATGATTCCCGGAACTATTCTGAATTCGTTTATTTTCAATCACTATCAACAGTTTATGTCCACAGCCTCGGGAGTTTCGAATTTACATTATTTACTTCCATGATACGATCGACATTGCTTCCAAAAAGTGAAAGTAGCGAAGCAATCAAAGTGGAAAATTAATCGTAACTGCTCGCCTCTTATCGGCAGCATGATCAGGTTAACCGTATTTTCAGGGCCAGATTGAATACATGCCATCAGCATGTGGTACCCTGTCCGAACTGCCGAATTCACGACATGCCCATCCACTGACCGCTGGGCATGCCTGAAATCCCGTCAACGGGTCAGAGCAGCTCAGCACGGATCTCCAGCAGGCTGCGCTCTTCCCCGCCAAACACCATGCCGACGAGGTGGACCGGCTCCGCACGCCCCCGATACCTCTCCGCATAGCCCTTCTCCCGTATCTGCGTGATCGCACGGTCGAGAACTTCTTCCGTTCCCTCGCCATCCTCTGCCATCTTGAATTCCAGCACGAATACCCGCCCTCCATGCCGCAGCACCATGTCCGACCGGCCTTGGCTGGACATTTCCTCCGCCCGGAGGTCAATCCGAGTGGTCCGGAAGACCATGTACAGCAAACTTGCGTACCAGGACTCGTAATTCCCCAAGCCTCCGGAGTCATGCCAGGCATGGGGAATCTCCGAAAGCAGGGTCCGGACACGGTCCCCGAACACGGAAAGGTCGGCTCCGCCGAGAGCCTCGACCAGTCCTTCTCCTGCCTCTGTCAGCTTCCGGCCATGCCCCGTCAGATGCTCCGCCATCCCCTTGTTGAAGCTGCTCTGCACCTCGAAGTTCGGGTAGTCCAGACGGTACAGGACGTGATGACCCTGCACTTCCCTCTCCCGGATGGTCAGGTACCCGGACTGGAACAGCAGGGCCTCGTGGCTGAACGTGTCCAGCTCGAACCTCGAGACAGTGTCTGCGTCCACCACACGGTTTTCCAGCTGCATCGGGCTGACCCTTCTCTCCGACAGCAGACGGTACAGGTAGCCCGGCTCCCCGGACCGGAACCAGTGGGCCCGGAATTCGCGCTCGCTGAACAGGTAGAGAATGTCGTGCGGATTGTACAGCCTCTCCTCGCCGAGCCAGTGGTAGCCGTTGTACCACCGGCGGATCTCATCCCGGTCCAGTCCTTCCAGTTCCGGGAAGAACACTGTGTCCAGGTCGCGGTCCGTATATCCGCAGATGGCCGCATACCTCGGAGACAGGCTGATGTCCATGAGGTTGTTGAGACCCGAGGAAAAACTGGTCTTCGAGAACATCGTGACGCCGGTGACGAAGATAAACCGGACATGGTCCTCGGCATCCTTAAGGATGCTGTACAGATCGCGCAGGCTGTCTCTATTTGCCCGGGCCCTCTCAGGGTCCTCCAGTACATTAAGAACCGGCCGGTCGTATTCGTCGACCAGTACCACCGCCTGTCTGCCTGTTTCACGATGCAGTTGATACAGGATATGACGGAGTCGCTCGGAAGCGGATGTTATGGGAGGGGGATGCAGGTCAAATGCCTGTTCGATCCCGTACAGTTGACCCAGTACATTATCTTTCAGGTCCTCAGGCGTACTGACGTCTCCGCCGAAGCTCAGGCGGACCACCGGATGCCTGACCGACCAGTCCCAGTGCGGGTGGATGTCGAGTCCCCGGAACAGCGGCTCGTTGCCCTCGAACAGCTCCTTCAGGGTACTGACCAGCAGACTCTTGCCAAAGCGGCGGGGGCGGGAGAGAAGGTAGAACCGTCCCTGCCCGACCATCTCCCGGATCAGGGGCGTCTTGTCGACATAGTAGCAGCCCTCGCTCCGGAGATTGGCGAACGACTGATAGCCGATCGGTAGCGGACGGCGTTCCTTCTGAAAATTCGCACTCATGGTACAATCATCATAGCACAGTCTAAACAGCTCTTTTTGGTTCAGTCTCGGCATGATTGGAGTTACGGTTGAAAAATTTCCATTGACAGCTTCAAAACTACCTTGCACTTCAAGCCAAAGATTCAGTATCTGACTGGAGTTGGAAATTAATTCCAAAATACTTAGAGATAAAGCAATGAATAATGAGCGGTTT
>JAPYNK010000010.1 GCA_028285825.1 Arenicellales bacterium
GAGAGCGGCTGCATATGAAACTGGATGTCAGGACGATCCAGGTCGGGTACCGACCGCGTGAATATGTAAACCTGACTGGCAGCCAGGGTCATGGGTCCGCTTCGCGTCAGAACATATTGCAGCCCGACTCCCAGCATTTTGAGAGGGTGGTTAAGCTCATCATTCAGGGTTCTGTCGCTGGTCTTGTATACCAGTCGAATCTGCAGGTGATCCTGGAGATTTTGACCAACGCCCTTCAGCGAATGAACTGTTTCAATGCCAAGTGAGCCAAGCAAGTCCGGATCGCCGATACCGGAGCACTGCAACAGTTGCGGCGAATTGACACTTCCCGCACACAGGATGATTTCCGACTTGGCGCTGGCTGTTCGAGTTTTCCCTTTATGTCGATATTCGAGGCCGGATGCCCGGTTGCCATCAAACCGCAACCGCAAAGCCTGTGCCTCGGTTAACAGTATCAGGTTGGGCCGTTTCAGGGCAGGACGAAGATACCCCCTGGCGGTACTCCAGCGAAATCCCCTGTATGCAGTCTGCTGAAAATATCCGACCCCTTCCTGAATTTCGCCGTTGCAGTCAGGGTTGTAGGGAATTCCGCATTCCACAGCTGCGGCGATGAATTTCTCGGCGATCGGACGTCTCAGGCGGAGGTCGGACACTTTCTGTGGACCGCCCACTCCATGAAAGCGATTGCCGCCATGTTCCTGATCTTCAGAGGCTTTGAAGAAGGGCAGCACATCTTCATACGACCAGCCATGATTGCCGAGTTCCGCCCAGTGGTTGTAGTCTTGTGGTTGTCCCCTGACGTAGAGCAAGCCGTTCAGGGAGCTGGATCCCCCGAGTACCTTACCCCTTGGCCACTGAAGACTTCTGCCGGATATGCCCGGGTCGGGCTCGGTCAGGTAGCACCAGTCGGTGGCCGGATTGTGCATGGTCTTGAAGTATCCAACCGGAATGTGTATCCAGGGATTGACAAGAGCACAATCAGACAACCTGCGTGGAATGTTTTTTCAGATTAATTCCATTGGTATTTTTTACTGTTGCCCAGGTCTTGTGAGTTTGGTAAAATCAATCTGGATTCATAAGCGACAGGACATGAATTCCGGCTAGGCGGAGCCGTGTTGAATGTTGCTCCAACAGGCAATTCCGCATGGAAAATCCAAAGATTGCTGAACTGATCAACCGGGCACCTTGGCGGGAGGCGGTGACCTTCCGAAATAGCTGGCCGCACGAATATGTCCTGAGCGGCCAGGACAATCAGCGGGAACTGTTCGAGCTTGTATGTGCTCGTTTGCGTGCTGGCGAAGGCGTGGATGGCTGGTTTTTCTCGATGGGCAACACCTACCTCTTTCTCGGCGGGCACAAGTACTGGGTGATGACGCACTGGGATGCAATTGATCTTGATGACGGTCAGGATTATGTGCTGAATCGTGCTCCGCTGTACCGGGACAGACGCGATTTCGTGATACAGCATGGAGATACCGGAAAGGCAGAGGACTACCCTGACGAACCAGCCGTATCCGCTGAATCTGGGGGGCTTCAACCTACTGATTCAAATATTTAACTTAAACCTGAGAAAAGTTATGACTAAACTGGCTATGTGGAGTATTGAACAGCAATCTGGCGATAGTAATTTTGGCTCGGAGGGGTTGAAAAAAGTCAAACGATCTGATGTCGAACTGGAGAGATTTCTTGAGAATTGGATTGTCAATGATGTATCTCTGATCGGGGGAGGCCTCACGTTGGTAGGACAACAGTTGAGCATTGATGATGGTCGGCTCGATCTGCTTGCCATCGACTCGCAGGAACGCTGGGTCGTAATCGAAGTGAAAGTTGGGCAACTCGAATCAAGAGCTTTATGTCAGGCACTTTACTATGCCGCTTCGCTAGTTCGTCTAGATGCTGAAGAACTTCGCGATAAACTCAAGGATAGCCTCCATTCGGCTGAAGATTCGAGAGATATATCCTGGAAGATTGAATCAATGTTGAAAAATGAAGGTGAACATCGCGAAATTGCCTTAATGTTGGTCGGTGTAGGGGTTCATCCTGGCTTGAAGAGAATGAAGGAATTTCTGGAGCGTTTTGAGATTCCGATCAGCGTTGTCAGCTTTGAGGTCTTCGAGACGGATGCAGGCTCCACGCTACTGGTACGTGAAGTGATTGAAGAAGTAACCGAGCCAGCTCCTCCAAAAACCAAGCGTACTGTTGAAAAGATTAGACAGATGGCTAAAGATGCCGGAGTCGAAGGCCAATTAAAGAGGTTCATGCAAATGTCAGAGGAAGCAGGACTAGCAGTAGTGCCGCAACAAATGTCAATAAGAATAGCACCTCCATCACCACACCGAAGACGTTACTTGATGTATGCTTCACCCTACACCGATGAAACAACGGGCATTGGTGGAATGGTAATTTCTGCGACAGGCTCGGAATTTATCAAGTATTTCCCAGCAATAGACCAAGAGAAAGCCAAAGAGTTCAAGATTGATGATCGATTTACAGTAGAGAAGATTGAGCAAGCTCTGAATCGCATCAGAGATTTTCTGGATGCTAATAAAGGACATATTAAGCCATCAGAATCAGAAGAGGACCAAGGCAACAGTTGAACTTGAAGAAACGGCCTCTGCCTTTATCGGATTCTGTCAATGGTGCACCGCACTGTATATCTGGCAAAATTCTCACTGTCCAAATTCCTGCCTATCGACAAAGCCCGTATACACAATATCATCATGAACGGTCATTTGGCAAGCATGCTCAGCTTGGGTTTGCGAGTTATTCCAGTATATGGGCTATCAGGACAACAGGACAATCGCATCTTTTTCATATGCAGCTCGATATCCCGCAAACGCGTATCTATGCGTTCCATTATCGATGCCAACTCATCAAATTTCTTTTTGTCGATTCCACTATCCATGATCATTCACCTCCTTAATCTTGTTGTAATCCAAACAGGCGCAATGCACCCCCTTTAGAGTCCCGTTGTTTTTAAGCCTTCCGGTGCAGGGATAAGGCGAGCGAGTGTATTATCCAGCTCCTTAAGATTTTCAGCGTCTCTGTTTGTCCCTGATGGCTTTTCACCAGACCTTAGGCCAACACTTCCGCCATAGCGAGAGTTATGCAGCCCGTCACCGTATCGTTCAAGAATGTCTTCGATATCAGGCAAGGGGACACTTGATCTTTTGGAAATCTCGCGTTGCCATTCATCATTTAGACTTTTCCATAATTTCGAAAGGTTGTGTACATGGGGTATGAGATATGGTTGAAAGTAGTGCGCGGGGTGGAAGGGGGTTGAAAAAAGCGGCGTAGCCGGATAGCTATTACATATCCAACAAAGTTAACCATGAGGTA
>JAPYNK010000100.1 GCA_028285825.1 Arenicellales bacterium
TGGGAATGAACGTTACCAACGCTGAGCGTGGTGAAAACATTTGGGAAGGTCGGTTTTCACCCAGGGCAGGCAAATTCTGGACAGTCAAGGGTTGGGTGGTTCCCTATGAACATTTTGCTTTTCTCGAACCACTGGAAATCAATCATGACCTGATGATCCCGAAGTGGGAGAATTGATGGTTTTACTGACGATTTCCTTGATAATTCTAGGTGCCTTTACCGGGGGCATGATTGATAGTATTGTTGCTCGATATCCTGTTTTTCTGTTTGCGGGTTGGAAGAAAGAAGCAGTAGAGCTTTTGGAGCTGGATTTTCATGTGCATCTCGTACCCAGGCGGCAGTCATCCGAAAAGGCGGTTGATCGCGAAGCTTTCACCGTGAGAATGAAGCGAATAAAACTTCGCGTTTTACAGGTGACCACTGCCATTTTGTTTGCGATTAGCGGTACTTGGGTTGGATGGGGGCTGCAGTTATCGATCCTGATCTTTGTCGCCATCCTGGTTGTTCTGTCGTTGATAGACCTGGAGCATTATTTTCTTCCTGATCAATTTGTCGGTGTTTTGTTATTTGCGGGTCTTTTGGTGAATACTCAAAGCATTTTCGCTGTGTCACTGAATTCTGCTCTCTGGGGTGTGATTGTCGGGTATTTCGCTCTCTGGTTCGCGCGATCAATATACAGGCGGATACGAAAACAGGATTGTCTTGGATTGGGAGACTGTAAATTAACCGCGGCAATCGGTGCCTGGGTTGGATCGGAGATGATCTTTTCCGCGATTGCGATAGCCGCAGTCGTCTCTGTTTGTTATTTTGCGGGGCGAGCCGTTCTTTTCAACAACGAACGGACAGCCCGGATAGCGTTTGGGCCATGGTTGGCTGTGGGGGGATTGGCAGCCTTGCTCTACAGTTACTGAACGTTGAACCGGGTATGTGACCGGTCTTCAGAATACAGTCAAATTTCACCCGCTGGTTTCCCCGGGTTCATTGGCTGGTTATTGCAGGTACATCTCTGATGGATGGCTTGAATAATAACATATGTAACATATATAATATAAGACAGGTACAATGCAGACACAGTGCTATGGCGAAAAGTGATTCTGGAAGGGTGGTTGTCGACCTGACTCCCTCGATAAAAAGAAGGCTATACAGTGCCTTGGCACTCGAAAACAAGTCCTTGAAGGAATGGATGATGGAACGTATAGAGTGGTATCTGGCCAAGGACCATGAGGATTTGAACACTGCAGCTAGAGAGAGAAAATGAATTTTAAGGAGTTAGAGAAACCAGAGAAACTGCGTGGAGGATACTATACTCCAAATGACTTGGCAGGATTCCTGGTTCGCTGGATAGAGAATATTGCCCCTTCACGCATACTTGAACCAAGTTGTGGCGATGGAGTATTCTTCTCCGCAATTTCTGCTCGCGGTATTTCAAGCAGTGTCACTGCTTTCGAAGTGGATGCCGCCGAGGCGAGAAAAGCTGGCGAACGCGCTCAATCCGCAGGCCTTTCTCGCGCGAATATCCATGCGTCAGATTTCCTGGGGTGGGCGATTGATGTGATGGACAATAAGTCAGAGTGCTTTGATGCTGTAATTGGCAATCCCCCATTCATACGATACCAGTACCTGCCAAAGATTTTTCAGGACCGCGCAGAGGGTATTTTCAGGCGACTAGGATACAAGTTTACAAAACATACCAATGCGTGGGTTCCATTTATTTTCGCCAGTTTTGAGCTTCTGCGACCGGGAGGCAGATTGGCCATGGTTGTGCCTGCGGAAATAATTCATGTAATGCATGCCCAATCGCTCAGGTCATATCTTGGTGAAAAGGCTCAAAGAATGATCATTGTGGATCCAGATGAACTCTGGTTCGAAGGAACTCTTCAAGGTGCTGTTTTACTGATGGCCGAGAAGAAACATAGTGAAAACAGTCAGGGCGAGGGAGTAGGAGTCTTCCCAGTACATGGTCGCAACTTCGTCAAACAAGATCCTGATGCAATATACTGTGCAGCCCAGCCAATAAACGGTAAAACTGTTGAAGGCAAATGGACGCGAGCCCTTCTTGCGCCATCCACTCGCACTCTTCTTGACGAACTGATCGATGCCAAAGTCGCAAGAAGATTCGATGACCTGGCCGAAGTTGATGTAGGCATTGTCACTGGTGCGAACAAATTCTTTCTCGTGCAGGATGAAACTGTTCGACGTTTCAATTTACAGGAGTGGGCGCATCCCATGTTTGGCAGAAGCGAGCATTGCCCGGGGATTGTTTATGACGAACAGCAACACCGCACAAATGCGGCTAATGGAAAGCCAACAAACTTTATTTGGTTTCAGGACAGAGGTGTTGAGAATACGGTGACTGGCAGAAAGTATATAGAGGAAGGTGAGAATGAGTGCTTGCATACTCGCTATAAATGCCGTATTCGACATCCCTGGTATTCAGTTCCGGCTGTTTACTCTACAGAAATCGGGATGCTTAAGCGGAGTCATAATGCCCCACGTTTGATTCTTAATCAAATCAGGGCTTTCACGACCGATACAGCCTATCGTATCCGGGCCAAAGAGGGAACTGCCGAGCAACTGGTATATGGATTCCTGAATGCTCTTACCGCGCTGAGCGCAGAGCTTGAAGGCAGGCATTATGGGGGTGGGGTGCTTGAACTAGTTCCCTCGGAAATAGAAAAACTGCTGTTGCCGCCAACTACGGATCTGACCCCCCGGGTTTTCGAATTAGACAAGTCGGTTCGGTCATTGCCAATGGATGACGTCCTGAAGATACAAACCGGTCGGATTCTGGGTGATATGGGAATATCAGGGGTGGACCAGTCCGAGTTATTATCAGGCTGGAATCGTCTCAGGAACCGTCGGCAACGTGTTCCGATCGCAGTCTCTTAGTCAATTTCCAGCACGAACCGTCCGGATCGCAAGGTGGTTAGATAGAGAAACATCGTGCGACCAAGTAGGTCTTCGCGTGATACCAGGGGTTTGACATTGCCCCAGTGCAGATGTGTCGTGATGTTGTGCTGTCGATAGGCACGAGAATCCGTCCGGCTATCATGCGTAAGGCTCATGGCATAGACTCCATAATTAACATTCTTGATTACAACAAGAAATTCTGCCTCTGCGCGTTCCAGATGCCCTCTACCCGGAGTAGTATCGTATTCCCAGTTCAAGTCCTTGAACACCACGTCCCGAAAATAATGACGTTGGTCAATGGGGTGCAGTCGCCCCTTTGTGAAACCCATTGAACCTGTGGGATTTGTAGTAGCAGCTGAAGGAATATTCAGGGCCCGACGTTGAAGAGGTTTGCTTACCCAGACCAATCCAGACTGATCAATAACCGATGTTGCCGGAGAACTGCTAGAATGAGTATTGATTGCAGTAATACTCTCTGCATCTTGCGGAGTCGGTATAAACGGATCGGGCATTGCTTGTTTTGTTTCCAGATTCATTTGAGGGATGGAATCGTGATCACGATTTGTAGATGAGGTGCTGGGTGACGGAGCAGGCTTGATGCGTTCGTCGATTAAAAGCCCTGCATCCAATAGAGACTTTACCTGATCTGGGGTTGTAATCTCGGCAACATGATCCGGAAACCTGGCAATCATTCCATCAAGCTTTCTTTCAATGTCATCGACGAGGGCAGCTTCCTCTGACAGCTTGAGATCAGCGACAATCTTCATGCTGGCTTCTATGTTCGAATAAAGTCCTCCACGTGTAAGGTTGGCACTTCCAATAATAATTCTGGCCTCATCAATACTTTTACACAGGTATATTTTTGGGCCGATTAAAATACGGGATGGATTCTGGACTGTGAGCACATCTCGAATTTCATCAAGATGATTGGATTTGGTTATTCCTTGCAGGATGAATTTCCTTGCCATGGCTGATGCGTCTCGATCAGGGATTACGCGGCCATTTTTGCCTTTTCAGCCATTTTTGGATAAGCCCCTTCCATTATTCTCCTTTCCCTTCTTGCTTTTTTTCTTTTTCCTTTTTCTTTTTTCCTTGATCCCCATGGGAATATCCAGGGCAGTGATAACGGATCGCATGGTGGATAGTCTGGGTTTAATGTATTCGCAGGTGGTTGTGATGTTGCTATGTCCCAACATTTCCTTGATGGCAGTCAGACTGGCCGGGATATGTCCAGTATCGTGATAATCGCCGAGGCTGGCATTTGCCAGTGTTGTTGCCACATAATGCCGAATCCGATGGGCGCTGACCTTAACTTCAGCACGATGAGAAACTCGTCTTAGTATTCCGGTGAGTTGATTCGGTTCGAGGTTTGATCCCGCATACTTGCGTCTATTTTCGTATCGCTGTATCCAGAATACCTGATCAGATTCACGGAATGAATCGAATCGCTCCATCGCGTCAAGTTTGAAGGGCAGAAGATTTTCTCGGAGGTGTGGATGAAGAGCAATGGACCACGCTTTGCCGGTTTTGGAGTGTTGTTTTCGAAGATGAATTTCATCATTGTTGAAGTTTATGTCTTCCCACACCAGTCCACAGAGTTGCGACCGCCTCATTCCGGTATACGCCAAGGTTTGAACGATGAGTAAAATAACGGGGGAGAGGGGGTCTAGGGTATCCTTGCTGAGGTAGCGGCATAGTTTGTCCAAATCATTTACAGAGCAGGGTTCTCTTCTGCTATTGCCTCTTTTGTATGGCTTTATTGAGCTGATTGGATTGGACTCAATCAGTCCTTCCTTAACGCAATACCGCAGGAGTGCTCTCAAGTGGCGGTGGTAATTATTGAAAGTAGTGGGAGATGCCCGCTCTGTGACGAGCTCTCGCCAGGCCAGTAATTTTTCCGTGGTCAAGTCGTTCACATACTCAAGTCCGGTGTCCTTGAACAGAATGTGAACAATTTTTTTGTAGCTGGAGACGCTGGCGGGTCTTAATGCGCGTTCATTGCAGTACCTTGCCGCAATCCTGATTAGACTGGAGTCCAACAAGCGTGATATTCCCGTACCCTGATCCTTGACCTTCTTCTTTTTCCTGTTGCGTTTTTTACCCATGGTTTCGATAGATATTCTCTAGTGGTCGAATTATATGGGACTTCAGTTCAAGCCCAAGGTAACGGAATGGTCTGCCCCGCCAGGCTGGGTTATCCAGTCGGGTACAGTCCGGTCGGGGCGTGGCAGCCATGGCCCATCTCCCCGGGTTTCGGCTTCGGAGAGCCCGGGCGACGCCATTGTTCACGCAACATTGAGGAGTGAACCATGTCCAGTACGAATACTACCACGAAAACCTATCGACCACCGACCTGTCCCGGCATTGACCTGGCCAGGCGATCGGGCTTTGTCTGCATTTGAGTATTCTGGCGAAGCATGCACAAACAAGGGGAAATGGGGATGTGTTTTTTCGATTCCATGGAGTAGAATCGCTACCAGCCTTGTTACACTTTTGAATGGTTACAATGTTCACTCGATGAGCTGACTGTTTTCAAGCTATTTTAATGAGGCTCATTCCACTATCGAAGTTTTTTGATTGCGGTTAGATAACCTGTAACCCACACATTCGGGTCAAAGGAGGAACAAAATTCTGCTTGTTCTATGATTATGGTTGAAAACTCCAGAATTGAATGGACAGATGCAACATGGAATCCAGTCACCGGCTGCAGCAAGATCACCAGAGGTTGCGACAACTGCTATGCCCAGCGTTTTGCAGAGCGCTGGCGTGGAACCAGGGGGCACCCCTATGAACAGGGATTCGATCTGCGGCTCTGGCATTCCCGGCTGGACATGCCTTCCCGCTGGGTCAGGCCGCGCAGGATTTTTGTCAATTCCATGAGCGACCTGTTCCACAAGCAGATTCCGGGAGAATTCATCGACAGCGTATTTGAACGGATGGAGGCTGTGGACCGGCATGTCTATCAGGTGCTGACAAAACGAAGTTCCCTGATGAGGAACTATCTCAACCGAAGATACCGCAATGGCAGGGCCCCCGAACACATCTGGTGCGGGGTCTCCGTTGAGGACAAGGACGCTTCGAGCCGGATCAGGCACCTCCAGTCATCACGGGCCACGGTCCGGTTTCTTTCCATCGAACCCCTGCTGGGCGAGGTCGGAAAGATTGATCTCGATGGCATTTCCCGGGTCATCGTGGGCGGCGAAAGCGGCCCGGGAGCGCGCCCCATGGAAGACGGCTGGGTCCGGGAAATACGAGACCGGTGTCATGAGCAGGGCGTGCCGTTTTTCTTCAAGCAGTGGGGTGGGATAACTCCAAAGGCAAAGGGACGCGAACTGGAGGGCAGGGAGTACAATGAAATGCCGGGACATGGCGGTTTGGCAAGCGAACATGGCATTCAGATGGGAGCCTGACTCTCCACCCCCACAGATCGAGGCCCACAGCAAGGCAAAGCTGGAAGTTCTGCGTAAATATCTCCGGGCCTATTTCGATACCTTGACGGTAAAACCACAGCAGGAAGCATTCAAGCTGGATCTGGTTGATGGATTCTGCGGCGGGGATTGGGAGATCGTGGCCACGATGCGGATCATCCGTGCCACGTGATCGACCTCTACGTCATACCCCCGTCCCACGCCCACCAGTGCGGCAATCACCGAATCGATGCGCTTGCGCTCGAAGCGCGCATGGGCAATTGCCACCCTTGAATCGAGCAGGGGACGGTGGTTACGGATGGCATCAGTCGCTGAAAAGGTTCGAGCGACTCCCTATTTAATACACTGTCTTGATGGAAATCCAGCGAAAACATGCGCAAATTTCGCCGTTTTCGAGCGAAATTTGCGCATGTTTTAATCTTGACATTTGCGGCATTTCGGTGTAAGGGCCAGCCACCAGTCCACGCCCCGGCAGTGTTGCGCCGACAACCCGTAAACCGGCTGCATTTTGCCAAAACCGTCAAATCCGGGCCCGGGAGAGGCCCCGTGAGCGCGGTTCGCGGGTCGGGTGATGCCTGGATACCCCTGGAAGCCGATCAAGTTGCTGCTCAAGCTACCAAAGGACCTGCACCCGGCATGAGTATCCAGTGGGCGCCTGGGTGGGATCACGTCCTTTGGCCCAAGTTTAACAGCGGCCTGACCGCTGTTAAACTTGGGCTAAAATTGAGAATGCGCAATTTAAGGTAGTACGATGACTGAAACAACCAAATTCGAGATGGCAAGCCGGGGCTTAATGGCAAACCCTGCATTACAATTAGAAGCCATGGAAAAAACACAATCACTATGCTCCGTAGAACGTTCGCTAGCTTGGTTGTATGTATCGAAGCAGATAAACAAGAAAGAACTTGAATTACTGATAACCCAGGCAACTGCTCAAGGCTACAATCCTGAAAAACTAAAAAAAAGAATAGTGCGGCATATTGGCAGGAATAAAGAAGAAGGGCAGAGGTTTAACAACAAACTGCCAGACTTTATATAAACCCACAATTCAATCGTCCGGTTTCCACTTCCCGAGTGTAAATACCGAAGTCAATCCCCCTATTTCTGCCGATTTCGACTCCACTCTTCGGCTCGGGCCTTTGAGATTCTGACCAAGACCAGGCCGGTTCCGGTCTGGATGGTGCGCTCCGGATGATGGCCGCTGTGCACTACCGCCTTGCGGCCTTACTCGGCATGGCGGTCATTGAACTGCTTCAGGAACTCTTTTGGACTTGCTGCAGGTGGCGAGTGAGAAGTTCTCGGCACCGGGACTTGAAACGCACCCGGAAACCGGATAGGATAGGAGCATGGCAGAGCCCACAAACCACGAGCTATCGGAACGGATTGCCGTTCTGGAGGAGAAGATGAACACATCCTACGAGCGACTGAGGACCGACATCGCCCAGCGGGAGAACCGGCAGCTGCTGGCCACCATCGTCATTGTCCTTCACAAGGCCTGGGTCAACCTGTTCGTTTCCATGACAATCGATCCAAAATCCGATCTTCATGCCACATATGTAAACATACTGGGGGAATTGACTCCACTGGATTGCAGAGTATTGGAGCATGTGGTAACCAACGGTCTTGCTCAAGATGCTGAAGGTCACCTGATGCCGATTCCTCAATCAGAAGATTCAATTCTTGAGGCATTGGTACTTGCTAGAGGGAATGTCGATACCACTGCCGTTCTTGTATCGATAGAAAGTCTGGTCAGACAGTGCTGTTTGACCAAAGTCCCCCCAGCACCACTAACCCATCCTTCGCAACTCATGCATTATAGAAATATTAACTTATTGATTATATTCAATAGCACCCTCATAGGTCGGCACTACAACGACCTATTTCAAGCAGAGGTGGTGGGACGTCAGACTTGAAGCCTTGGTCGCGGTTGATCGGGTAATTTCAGACCAAGCTGATGCAGCAGAAGCTGATGATCCTGGTTGGGTTGTGTATAACGAGGCATGACCAGACATCGCCCGTCAGAAGTGGGCAGATGGACATCCACCATTTGCATGGTGGCGAACTTCTCGATGATTTCCCGGGGAGTCAGCCCCGATGCATGGCGTTTGGCTAGATTCTTCAAGGTCACATGCAGACAGTAGGCGATGAAGGACAGAAAGACATGCGCCTCAATCCGTTTTTCAGTCTGGTGATGGATCGGGCGAATCGAGAGGCTATGCTTGAGTTCCTTGAAGGCCTGCTCCACTTCCGAGAGTTGCATGTACTGTTTCCACAACTCGGCCGGATCGGTATCGGTGATATTGGAACGCAACAGATAACGGCCTTCACGGCGAATGGTCTGTCGCAGTTTTTCACGTCGCAAGTGGAAAGTGAACGATCCCGGCTGCCTGCCATCATCCGGGGCAACCTGGATCTCGACCAGCTGCCAGGCCCGCCCCGCCTCTTTCTGGGCAGCACCCAACTTGCGTTGCAGTTGATCCCGACTGTTGGTTTGCTGCCGTAGCTCATGCAGACGTTTCCAGAGCTTCTTCAGACGTCTGCGACGCATGCCACGCTCCTTGAGAATCCGGCCTTCGCTGCGCACCAGGATGTACACCTCCTCTCCTTCCTCTTCCTGATGCAACTTGACCTTGAGAGAATCCCGAACCGACTGCCATGGTCGTTTGAGAAAGGACTGCTCCCGCTTGCCGAGACGTCCCTTTGGGGTACCGACCCGATAACGCAACCCCGATGGATCAGCACGCATCACCTCCAGAGTTTCTTCGGTCGGGATTCCACGGTCCATCACCCACACCCGCTCCGAACGCCCATACTGCGCCTCGACCCTGCGCATGAAATCCGGCTAGGCTGTCTTGTCCGGGGCATTTCCCGGCATGACCTCACAAGCCACGGGAAAGCCCTCCGGCGTCACCATCAGGGCAATCACCACCTGCACACAGTCCGAACGCTTGTCCCGACTGTAACCAAACTGGCGCTTGTCGGTAAACGGCGGATCACTCTCGAAACAGGTGCTCGTCAAATCGTACAGCAAGACCTCATAACGTGCACCGAACAAGGTTCCCCAACGCTCCTTCAGGAACGAGAAGAAGTCGCGCCGATG
>JAPYNK010000101.1 GCA_028285825.1 Arenicellales bacterium
AAGCCCACCGGCTGGCCGGCCGATGTCGAAAGGCCAAACCCGCATTTCCTTCCGGTATGCAGACAGACCAAGCGGCTGTTGCTCGACAGATGGCGCGATAATCACCTAACAGCAAAAGAAGCTATTAAGGCCGCAAGGCCGGATGGGGCTATTGCGGTGGTACCCTCTACCGCATTCGGGTATGTCATTGATATCGACGAGGGGCACGGACTTTTACCGGTCTGCGACTGGCTGGAGGAACGAGGGGTAACATTCGAGGTGTTTCCCTCGAAGACGGACGAAAGGTTTCATGTCTGGTGCTATTCGCCCGGTCTTGCACGTGGGAACGAGTACCACAAGTTCGGCGATATTCGTTCGAGCAACGGCTATCTGATTCTCTGGGAATTGAAATCATGGGCTGCCAAGTGGGATGCCGTTTGCCGGTCGAAGCCGGCGGCGATGACCGGAGAAGATGCGAATGCGTTTCTTGCCGCTTTTCCGCCGGCTAAAGCCAAACAGGGAAACGGATATGTTGAGGGGAATAGAAACAATAAGCTGAACGAGGTAGTATACCGCAAGGGCATAAGGGGTGATGCGGTCGCCGCTATTCGGGCGGAACGCAAGGCGAAGGCCGCCGGCTTGGATGCGGCCGAAGCTGAAGAGCTGACGGGATAAGCGAACCGAAGCATTCGCAAGCGGTGAGTTTGTTCGAGCTTTTCAGGGTTTCAGCCGACAGGCTGAAAAGCGTCTGGAAATTCTGGATGCAGCGAAATCGACCAATGACCTGATTGCATTGCCGGGCAATCGTCTTGAAACGCTAAGTGGGGATAGGGAAAGCCAGTTCAGTATACGCATCAACCGACAATGGCGTATCTGCTTCACATGGACCGGTGATGGCCCTGAAAATGTAGAAATTGTTGATTATCACTAAGACGTTTCGATCATGAGTAGAACACCGATCCATCCAGGCATAATCCTGAAAGAAGAGCTGGATGAAATTGGCATCAGTGCTGCAGAGCTTGCGCGGCAGCTGAAAGTGCCCGAAAACTGCATGTCCGAGGCCATGCGCGGCCGTCGCGGCATTACAGCAGACACGGCTCTGCGGCTCGGCCGCTGGTTCGGTACATCTGCCGAATTCTGGATGAACTTGCAGAAAAGCTATGAATTGCGCAAGGCACAGCAGGAACTCGGTGCAGGGATTGAGCAGATAAAGCCGCGTACGGCCCGGGCAGGATAGGGCTGCCGAATCATTTGATTGGTGCCCTGATGTAATATGATCACCCCCTTCCCCTTGTAAATTAACAACCATCCTTCTACTGGCATTGCTGGCCGGGTCCTGACGATCGCACAATCGGCAAGGAACCCCAGCCGGTCCTCAAGTGCTGGATCACGACGGTGACGGTCCAGTACACCCCGTCGAGCCGCCGCTGCGCCTAGTGTCATGTCAGTCATGTTCATTACGACATAACATGACTGACATGACTACTACGTTGGTGGTTTGCAACCGGTAGTGAACGAACTCTCCATGGTTGATAACGTATGATGCAACATTCACGTTAATGTTGGGGAATTTATCGGAAGGGCATTCTGCACCATGAGGTTTTCCTTGTATCCAATCGTGAGAGCCAGGGCAACGGCAAATAGGGATGCCAGTCTAATTCTTGCCCTTTCTCCAAAAAACAGCATCAATGCACAGATCATGGTTTCTTTCCTCCGTTATAGATCGGTTTTTCCTCGCACTCCGTTTCAGGCTTTTTACCATTGCCTTGAACAGGATGCACAGGCTGATCATGACAGCGAAATAGCGTATGCTGCTTTCCGATGCCTGTGCCTGCATATCGTTTTGCCGGCCGCCAGAATCAACGGGTTTTGCAGTAATTTCTCACCGGAAAATCTCGACATCAATTTCCCATTTCTGCCCGTTTCGATTCCATGATGTAGAGCCTCGGAATTCATGAGATTGAGCTATAACAGCGATGGATAATCACAAGTGTGAGTGCATGAGAGCGGTGCATAAGGATGCCGAACCGGAAATTGAAGGCATGGATTTGTGCGAGGTTGATTCGCATTTCATGCAAGTTCGGGAAATGCCTGAAAAGTACGTCCCCCTTTATTCTTCCGTAACCAGTGTCTGGGTGACGATGACTGTCTTGCCTGCGAGTGTCTGTTTGATCCGGTAGAATAATCCGGAAAATCACGAGGAACAGATTTTGATTGTGCCAAACCTCCGGGATAATGAACAGCCTTCATGCGAAGAAAATGCCGGGTTCATGCATCAAGAAACAATCCAGCCCCTGGCATGCCGACAGCACAGCTCTGCCCAGGCCGGATTTGCCTGAAATATTCATGAAAAAAACCCTCAATCTGGCATTTCTCGGCTGGACTGCGCCGAATTTACAGTCATCAGTGGATGCCCGTTAATATTCTCGTGTGGGATGAGGGTGCGCCCATGCACCGTCCAACTTCCCGGACCATAAATGAAGGGGGAATCCTGGCAAGCATTGAGATATCGGCTGGTGAGCCGGACGGTCGTGGCTTGATTAACTAGGATCTGGCATACTGAAGCCATGAAAATCAATCCGCAACAATATGGGGTTGGCAATGCTTCCTACAGGGCTGCGGGCGGTATTCGAGGTATTCGTAGACTGGTTGACCGATTCTTTGATTACATGGATCGACTACCGGAAGCCAGAAGAATACGGGATATGCACCCTGATAATCTCGATGAGTCCCGGGACAGGCTGGTCCGGTTTTTGTGTGGCTGGCTGGGAGGACCAAAACTATATCAGCAAGAATATGGGTCAATCAGCATTCCGGGCGTCCACCAACATCTTGATATTGGGGCACCGGAGAAAGATGCCTGGTTGAAGTGCATGTCTCTTGCTCTCCAGGAGCAATCATTCAGCGATGATTTCAGGGATTACCTGATTGCGCAGTTGTCGATACCGGCAGAGCGCATCCGAATGGTCTGTCAAGCATGCCTTGAGGAAAATGCTGGAGACGGTTTGTGAAATCGACATTAGCCGGGTTCGCACAGGTGTAAATTCGAGGAGGGAAAGAAGGCATTGGAGTCAGACTCTCTCGGAATCGGTTTTAGGCAGCAGCACGGCGGAAACCCCCAAAGCACAGAGTGCACCGACAATTTGTGCGGCAATAAAGGCAGGAGCATGTGCAGGATAGATGCCAGAGAAGGTATCGGTGAAACTTCGCGCGATGGTCACGGCAGGATTCGCAAACGAGGTTGAAGCAGCAAACCAGTAGGCGGCGGTGATATAAAGGCCGACAACCATCGCGACAGCGTTCTTGCGAAAGCGGAGCGTCATCAGAATCGCCAGCACCAGCCCGAATGTGGCAATTCCCTCCGAGAGCCATTGAGCAAGGCCGCTACGCAGGCTTGCCGAAGTTTGCATTACCTCCAACTCGAACATCAGATGCGCTGTCACAGCACCAAGCAAGCCTCCGGCGACCTGCATCAGTACATAAATCGCCGAGTCCAGTCTCCCGAGTTCACGACGCAAGAAAAAGACCAGGGTTACCGCCGGATTGAAATGAGCGCCGGAGACAGGTCCGAACATGGTGATGAGCACAACCAGCATTGCGCCAGTTGGAATCGTGTTGCCAAGCAACGAAAGCGCAACAATGCCCTGGGAGAGGTTCTCGGCCATAATGCCGGAGCCAATAACCGTTGCCAGGAGAAATGCAGTTCCAATGAATTCAGTCAAATAACGCTGTTTGGCCGAATACATGACTGGGCAATGACTTGGAAGGAGTTATTTTTCAGGCAGTAAGTGAGCACTATCCTGGCCATATTCTTTGCTGTCGTGACTGTGTGTCAGAAACGCCTCCCAGCGTTCGTTGGCGGTACCCCGGACCCATGCCTTGTCGGATTTTGCATAGCAGCAGGTCGTGGTTTCAAGATCCAGTTGGGGGCGATTCGACTCCCTGATTCGAATCATCAGATCATCAAGTTGCTGCTGATTCTCAGCCTGAATGCCGAGATGGTCAAATCCAGTTTCATCCCGTCCTGATTCGACCACGAAGTTAACGCAAGGATCGTCAACATCCCATTTCGCATAATCTTCGCGCACGATGTCCGGTGATTTGGCAAACAGGGTCGAATAAAACTGAATCGATTGATCAAGATCAGCAACTTTCAGGGAGATGTGTAGCTTCATGGAATTTTTCTCAAGAATTTCTTTAATTGGATGACAGGGCGGAATTATACAATGACTGCCCGAAATGCTTTCCCGTAGAAAACCAACTGCCGGCAATAGGTGGGTTGAACAGGCCTTTCCATGCTGCAGTATTTTATTCAGAAAAATTCCTGTCGAAGGTTGGGGGCGGATAATCAAACCGCCAGATCCTGTTGAAAATCTTCTCGCAATTCCAGTACGCCGACAGGCTGGAATCAATTTGCATCCCGGCTTTGCTGGACTGGGCGGTCAGCGAGTTTTGAATTCGTGCAGTGCCATCTGCACGAATGATGTTGATTTCGTGATTGAACTCACAGGCAAATGTTCTGGAACTGCCTGTATCGGCACGATAGCGGGCAGTAGTCGAAATTGCAATTCCGATATCGATATCTTCAAATCGTATCGTTATGGCTGGCTGGGACCATGACGATTCAAGGACTCGATCTGACCGGTAGAAGGGGTTCCTGTTGAGCTGACCTTTCGACCTGATCTGCCAGGGCTGAGTTGCCGGCAGTTTCTCTGGCACTGCAAATGGCGTGGATAATCCCGATTGATAGGGCATTGTCGTCAAGCTCAAATTTGCATCCTGCAGCTTGATGCGCATGGAAGCAGGCTCTGATGCTGGCCAGGCCAGAGGCCAGTAAGATGTCCCAAGGCACAGCCGAATCCGGTTGCCTTCAGAAAATCGATAGGCAGTGGACGGCAGTCTGATGCGATATCGAGATGGTTTATTGCTCACAAATGGCCTGATGTCATCAAGAGCTTCATCCAAGGCCAGGTTAAGCACTTGGCGCGTTACCAGATTGGAACGGCCGTCCGGCGCGACCTCGCACAACCGGCAGACAAGCTGTGCCTGCTGACGGTTCCGAATAATATCGCAATTCAATTCGGCATGGCCGATCAGATCCAGATGCTTTTCCAGCGGTTCCGAATCAAAACAGACCGTGCGCCGGTCATCAGTCGACTGCTCAAGCGGTAGCCCGCCAACTCGTCCGAAATAGCCAGTATCGCCTGAGCATTCGCCATGATGCAGGTCGTTGGGAATCTGCAGTAGGGCGTTGCTGCTTGAATCTGAATCTGTCAGGCAGTAGGGCTTTAGAAAAAGTGTTTTCGATTTTATGGGTTTGTGATCCTGCGTTTCAATCCATATGCCGTTTCGCTGGAACAACCGGTCAGACGGAAGATCGAACTCTCGCCGCCAAAGCCTTAATGCGGGCCACTCCGGAGTTTTCCTGTTATGACGTTTTAGCCAGTAATCCCACCATTCAAGAGC
>JAPYNK010000102.1 GCA_028285825.1 Arenicellales bacterium
ACTAAGTTTTACCAATCTTGGCTAGCCAATTCACTTTAGTTCTAATACGATCATGTAAAGCTTGCTTACCGTGTTTTGGCAAAATTTGGTGATTAGCCCCTGCCCCGTTTAAAGGCCAAAATTCCCTGACCGCAATAACCATCGCTCCAACGCAAAAGCCTCAACAAAGACCTTGGTAAGTCATGCGGCGTGTAGTACTCTAATTGTCCGCCTGCATATCGCATGAAAAAGTGGGATATTCACACCCTGGTATTTTGTCAATCCCTTTATTTGGGGAATTATATGCATAAGTAAAGAAACAGGTATAATGCCTGAATCGTTCACCGACTGAGGAAAAGATAGATGAAACCGTTATCAACATTCACCCCCCCCCCCCTCGCCCGCTAGCTAGACTGTACACTCTGGCCGTTGCACTTGCGGCACTGACGGCTGGCGGCAACGCCGGCAATGGCGCAGGTGGACTGGGACGCGCTTTTGGTTGGCAAGACAGGGCAAAGTGCCTGTCCCCCCGGTCATTCGGAAAATATTCTTACTCACTTGCTCATCAGAAGTGGCTCTACTACCGTGGGCGCAAGTGAGATTAGTTATACAAGGCAACAGCGGACAGTTTCAAGCAACCAGCATTGCGGTTCATAACGCTATTTATGAAAATGGCAGTAAGTTGGCCGCAATCCCCGCCTTGTATGGGACAGCCATGCAAAGCGACAACATATCAGGAGACACCTACACTTTTAGTGGCCTGAAATCGGGGACACGCTATACCCTGACTGCCTATTGGGGGAATAATCAAAACAACGTCTTTGCAAAGGCCTGCTTCCGGACCGCCTATGCGGGCGATGACATGAACACCCCCTTCGGTGGCGCCGGCAGCATCGGGGGCACGAGCGGGTGCTTTGCCCTTGGCGGCGAGCACCTGGGCGGCGGCGATGCGGCGATGGCGGGGCTGCACCTCGAGCTGACCGTGCCGGACAAGCATGAAAGCGGGGCGCAGCCCCGCTTTGTTACTTGTGTATGTAATTCCCTTTATTTGGTGGCACCGAATGATCCGTACATTGAGGCATTCCCGTTCCGCACATCAAAAAGGCCACCTGCAATGTTGGGAATGCCATCCACATCCATATCACGGAAACCCAAAACCCAATCGCTGGCCGCTTTATCCGCTCCACCCGGCTGAGTTCCGTCTATTTCCCAAACGGCTTTCCCAAAGAAAAAACGATTTTCTTCCGGGTTATTGACGTTTTCCTGTAGTGCAACCGTCCAGTCCTTTTTGCTGCCATCTACCATAAACCTATTTATCGCGCCACTTACCCTGTCGGTATCGAAATTGGCTTCAAACGTTATATCCGCAGTGAAATCGCCGGATTCATGCGCCTTTGGGATTGTGCTGTATATGGCATATTGCCCAGCCGCCCCGCCTTCGTAGGTTACCGTGCCGGCTGTGGCTGATACATCCTGGGATGCATATCCAATGCCTACAGCGGTACTGTCAAGAAAGAAAGCCAGGCTGTACCCTCCGTTGTCGTTATCCGTATCAATCCACCATCCGTAGTAGGAATAGGCGTTTTCGCTTGCTTCGGCACGCCAGTAAACGCGCGCCTCCTTGTTTCCGTTCCTGAAATGGCCGCCGTTCCAGCCGGGCTTAACGCCTGGAACGGAATCGGCAGTTCTGGTTAGCACTGCCCTGCCAATATCGTCATCGAGATTAAACTCATCCGAATCCAGTGACAATGTAGTATCTACATCACCTCTTACACCCAGCAAGCCAAGCACCTCGTGCAGCTTCATGGCCATTTCCTGTGCGGCCTTATTATCTGTGGCTGGCTGGCCAACCGGATCAGGATTGCTCGACCCACTTCCCCCGCAACCAGCAAGGGCAAACATGACCGTGAGTATTGCGGATACTGCAATATTTCGCTTCGCATGCACTCGCCCCCTAAAAGGCACGTGCAGTAACATGAGAAAAGAAGCTAGATCAGCAGTTGATAAATGATACCCCCCCCCCCATCAATTTAAATTGCGTTTTCATAATAACTTACCTGTGTTTTCTTTTAGTACATGGAGTTTCGCCTGTCATGCGCCACCCTAACATGAAACATCATTTACAGGCCCGAATAGTCATTATAAGTGATAGGCCCGGCTTTTGACGCTCCTGGTCAGGAAATTTTTATATTCCAGTGAATTCCCTAATCAAATCCCGCTCTAACGGCATCAGTCATTGCATCATCATAAACTCATAATGGGGCCATGCCACTTGACGAAATGGCAATACATGCAAAATAACATTGCAACGCAAAACCCAGTTGAAAAACTTTTTGGCTTTATTTCACATAAAATATGCGCTAAGACATTCGAGTCCTTGCTTCAAACCGGATATGTCAATTGAGGCCCATCATGACCATTAGACCAAAATTACTGAATACTGCACTCGTCATCTTTCTTGCATTTTCTTCAGCCGCATTGTTTGCATCAGGCAGTGATGGTGGCAGTGGGGCAGGTAACGGTGCCGGAAATGGCGGTGATAGCGGGGGCGATGGAGCCGGAAATGGTGGTGGTACTGGCGGGTCCGATGGAGGCGGAAACGGTGGCTCTAGCGGGAGTTCAGATGGTGGAAATGATGGAGGTGGAAATGGTTATGATGGCAACCATGGTTTCTTCTCCAATGCCTACGATAAGGGCAAAAAGATATTCCAGGAACAGGTCGTTTGCGGATCATGCCCCTTTGCAGGCACGGAACTCAATCAACAAGGCATCGAACGGATCAGGGAAGAACTCGGACGAAGCGGGATAATTGGTGGCAATCTCTCCTACAATCAGCGCTATAACGTGAAGCACTACATCAAAAAACGCTTTGCCGAATGACTCCTGTCTATCGCAGCAGGAAAACGTGAAATCACCTGATTAAACTGAACTGGGCCAGGCTGAGAGTTATTCCGTGCGCCATGCCTCAACGCCCCAATTCAGGCCAATGCGGTTTCTCCAATGGCAAACTACCATTGATTCTGGCTACGCATGATTATCCGGCAACTCAGCTACACGGCTTTTGACTGGCCCTTCAACCGGATGTTTTCTGTTTTCAATGTATGGTTCAGCAAAGCAACACAGGCATAAATTGCCTTCAAGGTCGGAACCTCCGCATTGACAACATCTGCAAGTTCAATGACAGCACCCAGCATGCCGTCAATTTCAAGTGGCTTGCCAGACTCAACATCCTGCAGCATCGAGGTCTTGTGCCTTCCCACTTTCTCGGCTCCTTCTATCCGTTTCTGCAGCGACACCCGGAAACTCGCGCCCAGCCTCTCGGCAATGACTTGGGCTTCAGCCATCATTGAAGCGGCCAGCCCTCGAGACAAGGGAAATTGACAAATCCCCTCAAGCGTTGCATGGGTTAATGCGCTGATGGGATTAAAGGACAAGTTGCCCCAAAGCTTCAACCAGATCTCGGAACGGATATCCTCAAGAACCGGTGACTTGAAACCCGCATCCACAAGCACTTCCGAAACCCGATTCACCCGCTCGGAAAACTGCCCATCCAGCTCACCGATCGGAAACCGGTTTCCCTCTACATGATAAATTACGCCAGGCTCGCTGATCAGCGCCGCAGGATAGGCAATGCATCCAATCAAACACTCCGGACTTATACTCTTCGCAAGCACCCCTCCGGGATCAACCGATTCGACCACCCTTCCGTCGTATTCACTGCCAAGCTTCTGAAAATACCACCAGGGAATGCCGTTTTGCACCGTAACCATAGCGGTATTCGGGCCGACTATATTCGGCAGCTGCCGAACCACTGCGGCGATCTGATGGGCCTTGAGAGACATCACCACAAGATCCTGATGATCAAGTTCGGTCATGTCATCAGTTGCAGTTAGGTTCCGAACGACCTCGGAGTTCTGGTCAACAGTCAACGTAAGCCCATTTTCCTGAATGGCCCGAAGATGCGGCCCTCTTGCAATCAACGATACCGCATGGCCAGACTGGGCTAGCCTGGCTCCCATCAGCCCTCCGATCGCACCGGCACCAACAACACAGATTTTCATGACTACGAACTCCGAATCAATTCATGCACCTTCGCAATTTACAGTCAATACGATCTTCCCGAAATGCTGACTGCTTTCCATAATCCGGTGGCCAGTGGCTGCCTGGTCAAGCGGTAGCACCTGCGAAATCAAGGGGGCAATCACGCCCTTCTCGAAAAGCGGCATAGCCCGCTCAGAAAAACGCCTGATGATGTGTGCTTTCTCTTCAACACTTCTCGAACGCAATACTGAACCAATAACTTGTTGCCGCTTGACCATCAACAAGGCCAGATTGATATCACACCGAGCGCCTCCGCTGACCCCGATCTGAAGCAAACGACCGCCAACTCCCAGACTGTTCATGTTCCCTGGAAGATATGGTCCACCGATATGATCGAGAATTACATCCACTCCCCGCCCATCTGTCAGATTCTTGACCTCTGCCGGGAACTCTTGCTGTCGGTAGTCGATAACATGGTCAGCTCCAAGCTCGAAAACACGCTGAACTTTGGTCGTCGAAGCGGTCACAATAATCTGGCAATCCCGAATTAGGTGCCGGCATAACTGAATTGCCGCAGTATTCACCCCACCACCACCGCCATGCAGGAGAACCGCCTCACCATCACTTAGCTTGCCCAGCAAAAACAACACCAGGTAGGCTGTCAAGTAAGCTTCGGGTATGCATGCCGATTCATTGAACGAAACAGAATCGGGAATCCGAATCAAGTGCTCGGGCCAGGCAGCCACCAACTCGGCATAGCCACCCCCACCGACCAGCGCAGTTACCCGGTCACCGGCTTTCCAGTCGGAAACATTCCGGCCAACTGCAACTATGGTTCCGGCAGCTTCCAGACCCAGAATGGATGAGTCACCGAGCGGTGGCGGGTAGTTTCCCTGTCGCTGAACGATATCCGGTCGATTGACGGATGTCGCATGAACACGGATCAGAACCTGATGGCTGTCGAATTCAGGATCCCGAGTTTCCCCGAAGACCATCACCTCCGGGCCGCCAAAACCATCCAGCAAAATGGCTTTCATTCCGTTTTGTTGTCCGGCGCTCTTGATCAGAGCAGTTTTGCCAGTGTCTCGCCTATGGCTGCCGGTGAATCGGCAACAGCAATCCCGGCGTTCCTGAGTGCCTCTATTTTCTCATCTGCACCGCCCTTGCCACCGGCAATGATGGCGCCAGCATGGCCCATGCGGCGCCCCGGTGGTGCCGTAACTCCCGCAATGAATCCGCAAACCGGCTTTTTTGTTCCGCTCTGACGAATGAATTCTGCTGCATCCTCTTCAGCCGTACCGCCGATTTCCCCTACAATGACGATGGATTCAGTTTCAGGATCGGCCAGCAATAACTCGAGACAGTCGACAAAGCTGGTGCCGTTGACCGGATCGCCCCCAATCCCGATACAGGTACTCTGGCCGAGACCGGCACGAGTGGTTTGGGCAACCGCTTCATAAGCCAGAGTCCCGGACCTTGAGACAATCCCCACACTTCCACGTGCATGGATATGTCCCGGCATAATGCCGATTTTGCATTCATCAGGGGTGATGACTCCCGGACAGTTCGGTCCGACCAGTCGACTGCCGGAATTCTCCAGAACCCGTTTGACCTTGACCATGTCGAGTACCGGTATGCCCTCAGTGATGCAGACAATCAGGGGGATCCCAGCCTCGATGGCCTCGAGTATCGCATCGCCGGCAAACGGAGGCGGCACATAAATCATGGTGGCATCTGCACCGGTTCTCTCAACCGCTTCATTGACGCTATCAAAGACGGGCAAGCCCAGATGTTCCATGCCGCCCTTGCCGGGCGTAACACCTCCAACCAGCCGTGTTCCATAGGATAAAGCCTGCTCGCTATGGAACGTCGCCTGAGAACCGGTAAAGCCCTGGCAGATAACTTTCGTGGACTTGCTGACCAGTACCGACATCTTTACACCTCCTGATCAAGGGACGAGACAGCTTTATCGGCTGCATCCGCCATTCCGTCAGCCAATACAAACGGCAACCCGGACTCGGCGAGAATGGTCTTGCCCTTCTCAACGTTGGTGCCTTCCATTCGGACCACAACCGGGACATGAATCTGAACCTGCTGGGCCGCCTCAAGAATACCCCGTGCAATTACATCACATCGCAATATGCCGCCAAAGATATTGACTAGAATCGCCTTGACACCCGGATCAGACAGGATGATTTTGAAAGCTACAGTCACCCTCTCCGTCGACGCACCCCCGCCCACATCAAGAAAATTGGCCGGAGAACCCCCGTACAACTTGATGATATCCATGGTTGCCATGGCGAGACCCGCACCATTGACCATGCACCCAATGTTTCCATCAAGCTTGATATAACTGAGATCATGCTCTACAGCTTCAATTTCTGCCGGATCTTCTTCATCCTCATCTCTCAGCTCTTCGATCTCTGGATGACGAAATAGCGCATTGCCGTCAAAATTCATCTTGGCATCCAGCGCAAGCAGGGTCCCATCTTCCGTAACGGCCAATGGATTGACTTCAATCAGACTGGCATCGAGTTCGGTAAAGGCGGCGTAAACTCCGGATAAAAACTTGACCGCCTGGCCAACCTGCCTGCCTTGAAGATTGAGGGCAAAAGCAATTCTTCGCGCATGGTGAGGCTGAAGCCCAGTGGCCGGATCAATCGAAATACTGATGATTTTTTCCGGAGTATTGGCCGCAACCTCTTCAATATCCATCCCGCCTTCGGTAGAGGCAATCACGGATATCCTGTTGCTCGCCCGATCAACCAATACGCCGAGATACAACTCTCTTGCAATATCGCAGCCTTCCTCAATGTAAAGTCGTTTGACTTGCTGACCCTCGGGTCCGGTTTGGTGGGTGACAAGCTGCATTCCCAGAATATCATCTGCTGCCGACTTCAGCTTGTCGAGACTGTCCACCACCTTCACGCCACCGCCTTTTCCGCGACCGCCGGCATGAATTTGGGCTTTCACGACCCAGACCGATCCTTCCAGTTTTTTGGCTGCCTCCACAGCCTCTTCCAGCTTGTAGACATCATAGCCACGTGGCACCCTCACTCCAAATCGCTGGAGCAGTGATTTGGCCTGATGTTCATGAATGTTCATGGATTATTTGCCAATTCATATTGAGTCAAGAATGATAGGCCAACCTGCACCGTATTGAAGATGTGCGTTCAAATCCAGTATTGGCAGCCTGCGCCACATATAAGGGATCAAGCCGACCCGGTTGGTCATTTACCCGTGCATTATAAGAGGTTAACCCCATAAACCATCAATTGATTTGCCTCAGTCGAATTTTATGCTGTGTGAACCGGTCCAGCATGCAGGTTTTGCGATGGCAAGGGTAATTCTAGATGGCTGCCCATGTGGTATACTCCACAGCAGGTCCGTGGGATTTGCCAGCACATGAAGTGGAACCCTGCACAATACAGGATCATCATGGTTGTCACCTACATATTATCCTGCATCATTATCAAAACCAAGCCCTGCAAATACTTCCAGTTGAACTCACCCTGGTTCAATCTGGATAAGGGGGTTTTCTCCAAGCTCGACTTGAACTCCATGTTTCCGGAGCAGTGGCGTCTTGACATCGACATTCTGGATGATGGATTTTACCCGACTCAGTATCCGGTGTGGCTAAAACCGGAATGGGGGGAAAATGCGGATGGCGTATACTGTGCACGCAATGAAGCCGAATACCGGCAACTCAAAGCCAAAATCCTGAAATCGGACCGCCCCTATCTGGTTCAACGATCGGCTACGGGCAAGCGGGAATTCGAAATATTCTCAGTATGGGAATCACCCGATTCAGCCCAACCCGCCACATTCAGCATTACCGAGGCAAAAAATCAGGATGATTGCCATCCGGTCAATGGAATCTATAATCGACACACCTCTTACCATGATCTAACCGGCCAACTGGACCCTGACTTGCAGTCAGGAATTCTGGAAAACATTGAAGGCATTGGACGATTTCCCATTTCCAGATTGTGTTTGCGGGCACAAGCCATTGAATCAATTGCCAAGGGCGATTTTCAGATCATTGAAATCAACCTGTTTACTCCAATGCCCATCCATCTACTGGACTCGCGCTACACAAACCGCGAGCGGTGGTCGATGATTCGAAAACTGATCATGCCCCTGGCCATGGCAACCCGTAACCGAAACCTGACTCTCGCAGAAAAACCGGTCTATACGCTCATGACGCTCAATCAGCTACGCTATCGACTCAAATCTTCGGCAAGTTGAATCCATGCGCAAGCTCAACTCCCTGATTTATGCCTGGATCAGCAATCGCTACATGCATGACTGCAGCAATTACAACACCCTTGCAGTCAGAAAAAGCTGTCGCTCCAAAGTCCTGTGCCGCAAGCACTTTGAAAAATACAATTTTCCACATGCGGCCGGAATGATTTTTGTCTGGCCATGGCAGGCTCACCGCTTTGCCCGCAAGCACGGATTTCCGGTGGTCATCAAACCCAATGTCAGCGGTTATTCGCGCGGCAGCTATTTTCCAATTTCATCCATGTTGGAACTGTACAAGGCGATCTTCTGGGCCAAGGCCTGGTGGCCCACCACCATCATCGAGAAATACCTGCTCGGTGCGAACTATCGGGTTCTCGTCAATCGGGAAAGCCTGATTTCCGTAATTCAGCGGTATCCACCTTTCGTGGTCGGAAATGGACAACATACGGTTGCCGAGTTAATTGATGAGGAGAACCGCATTCGTGCCAGCATGCAACCCGCTCCAACCGTATACCCTATCGGCAAGTCTTCCAAGATTCAAATGCACCTCAGGAAACAGGGCCTGGATCTCCTCTCGATTCCTGATGAAGGCCAGCATGTGCAACTCTTTCACCGGGTTGCCCTTGCAACGGGAGGAATCGTCGAGATCATTGACCAGACTCAAATACCGCAAGTCAACAAAAAATTCCTTACCGAAGTTGTCCGGAGTTTCGATGCAAACGTGCTGGGTATTGATGTGATTTTCGAGCATGGCATTGAAGTACCCCATACGGATCAGGAATGTATTCTGGTTGAGGTCAACTCAAGGCCCTACATTAAAATGCATCATTATCCCCGATATGGAAAAAAAGAGGATTTCAGCCAGGCTCTAGAGCAGCTTGATGCACTCGAAATTCCCGATCGGGATATCTTTTAGTTGAAGGGATTTTTCTAGTACTGCTTTGGGAACCAGCATTGGCGACTTGCATTGAGGTTTGCCTGACGCGGTGAATCGGAATGATCCAGTCTACAAAATCCATACGACCAGAACTGGTAGCTGCACTATCAGCAGCAGCATGGGGGCTGTTCTGGATTCCTGTTCGTGCACTGGAAGATCAGGGACTGGAACCTGCCCTGGTAACGGCCAGTCAGTTCATTGTGCCCGTTACCTGCCTAATACCGTTTGTACTGATACGGCTATTTGGCAACAAACCCCTTGGCCTTCAGCATTTCGATTCCGGTCTGCTGATCGGTGCGGCCTTTGCCCTGTATTACGAAAGCCTATTGTTGACCGATGTGGTACGGGCATTGATCCTGTTCTATATCATGCCAACATGGGCGACATTGATCGAGATACTGATTCTGAAGCGCCGCTTCACCCGTTGGCGTGGTCTTGCATTGCTGCTGGGTCTGGGAGGCATGATCACAATCCTGAATATCGATACATCCTTTCGCCTTTTCTTGAATCTTGGAGATGCCATGGCTCTGGCTTCGGGCCTATTCATGGCTTTCGGCGTAACCCGAGTGCGACAGCTGCCTGAATCGGATGTTTTCTCGCAAGTGTTTGCTTTTTTCTTCTATGGCGCAATTGTTTCAATGCTGTTATTGCTAATCCCTGTTACTGCACCGAGTGCAGTGCCACAGGCAAACCTTGTCTGGCGATTGCTTCCCTGGCTAATCCTGATGAGCGTCTGTTTCCTTATTCCCATCATGTGGGGGCTGTATTGGGGATCAAAGTACGTAGACCCCGGAAGACTGGCAATTTTGTTTCAGTTCGAAGCGATTATCGGGATCGGAAGCGCTGCTCTACTGACCGGCGAACCTTTTGGAATTCGCGAGATGACCGGCGCCTTGCTTGTACTCTCATTCGCAAATACAGCCCCATGTACTGAAAGTGAACTGTTCAGTACTTCTGACCTATCCCCAGAAGACATCACTTTCACCAACAGTTACCACAAGTTATTCGCACGGCTGATTCAAGAGCACGCTGCAAGACAAACGCAAAGCCAGCCAGCAAAATCGCCTGTAAAGCCAACACCTCTGAACCTGGAATCCGCTATCCGGAAGTTGATATCCTGTTTCGCAAAACAATCATGGGATCAAGAACGGTTTTTTCCTGAACAAACTGGCATGAATAAAGCGATTTCCTCAACCTGTACTGCATTTGCCCCATTTCGAAATGGGATTGAAAGCAACTATCTCCTCGCTCAGTCTACGCCAAAACCTGCTGTCAAAACGGTGTGATATACTTTCGCTCTTCTTGCATGCCCCCTACTTCAAGCATCCCGGAAACCTCGCACAGCCAATGCCGCCTTTCATAAAAATCGAAAACCTTTCCAAGGTTTATCAGAATGGCCATGTTGCACTCAATGGGGTAGATTTGGAGA
>JAPYNK010000103.1 GCA_028285825.1 Arenicellales bacterium
TGGATGCCTCGCCCCCAGGATTCCACTTCACCCGCCCTGAAAAAGGCATTCGCAATATCTGGGTTAGAGGGTTGCGAAGAATGCTGGCCCAGCAATCTTTCTAAAGACCAGTTTTCGGGTAGTCTTCCCGGATTCCAAATCTTCAATCGATCAGCATGAACCCGAATCTGTATGGGCGCCGCCACGGCATAATCACGGTGAACGACAGCATTCAGTACCGCTTCTCGAAGTGCGCTCTCCGGTACCGGGAAGGTTTCAATGCGCTGAATACCTTCATAGCTGATCGTGGCCTTGAGATACTTGGTCATCAAAAGGTCCATCGTCTTGCTGGCTTGACCAAACAGACCTCCGGGAACTTCATCCTGATAGCGTAGATCCGTTTCGCTATCAAAGTAACCGATCTTTATTGAAGCACCCGTGAAAAATCGCTCGGGATCACGATGGAACAGGAGGACGGCTGCGCGTTTCAAATACTGGTTGTCCATCAGCCTCAGTTTTTCAACCAGAGCATCATCTGTTTCCCTGAGCACACTCATTTTCAGACGACCGGCACGTGCTGCAAGCTCCCGGAAGTGGCCCAAAGCCGTCACATCCAAATCACTAACCCTAACATTTGGCATGGGTACAGAGTCCCAACACCTACCCATCTTGCCCAAAAGGAACCGGTCAAGAGCAGCTCCCCTCAGAACCTGCTTTGTAGAACCGCTCCGGTAGTGATATTCCCCTCTATAGCTGATTGGAACCGGGTATGGCTGCACTGCAATACGCAAATATGGTTTTCCATCCTCATGCAACAGTTCAATATCTGCAACGATACCGAGCAAATCACGCAACTTGTTCGGCAACTCTTCCATGAGTCGATCCGCATTTTCTATACCCGTCACTTGCCCGTCATCATTGCGTCCTACTTCCAGGACACCGCCCTGTGCATTGGCAAAACCGCACAGCCACTTCATGTGGTTATCCTGCCAGGACGCTTTCCATTCTCTATTCTGGCCTTCATTCATATGCTTCATATGATAGCAATGCAGGATACAGGCATCGGCAAGCCAACCCCTGTCAATTTAAACGGCAAAATACTTGATCAACGCCCTGTCGGAGCAGAATGCCCAAGCACCTTATCAATTTCAGGAATTTTGTCTGAAAAATCCGAATAAAGACAGAAAGCGTCAACGGCTCGGCAAGAAGAGAAAGAATGTGGCGCGCCCGGAGAGATTCGAACTCCCGACCGCCTGGTTCGTAGCCAGGTACTCTATCCAACTGAGCTACGGGCGCAATGGTGGAGATTTCATGGATTTGAGACATGGAATTATACCCTTATCGGCTCTCTTCAACAACTTCATGTCGCTGACATCCCAAACCGTCAATGGTCATGTCAATGACATCGCCAGACTTCAAGTATTCCGGGATCTGCATGCCAAGCGCGACTCCCGATGGGGTGCCGGTCGAGATAATGTCACCACTGTGAAGACTCATGAAGTGACTGATATAGGACACCAGATAGGCAACATCAAAAATCATCGAAGCGGTGACAGCTTGTTGCCTTACCTGTCCGTTGACCTCCAGTCTCATCTCAAGGGCCTGCGGATCCCTAATCTCATCCCGGGTAACTAGCCAGGGACCAATGGGGCCGAAACTGTCACACGACTTGCCCTTGACCCATTGGCCCTTTCGTTCTATCTGGTATTCCCGTTCGGAAACATCATTGACCATGCAATATCCCGCAACATGCCCCAGGGCTTTCGACCTGTCAATATATTTTCCGCCCTTGCCAATCACGGCAGCGAGCTCAATCTCCCAGTCTGTCTTCACCGAATCCCGTGGCAGAATGATTGGATCGTAAGGCCCGGATATGCTTGAGGTAGCCTTCATGAACAATACCGGCTCTTCAGGTGCCTTGAGACCTGCTTCATCCGCATGATCATGGTAGTTAAGTCCCACACAAACGAATTTTCCCACCTGGCCAACACATGGACCAAATCGTTCGGGAGTTTCTACATGCGGCAAGGATTCAGGATTGATGCTTCTTAATATATCCAGACCAGGATCCAGAAGCACATCAGAATCAATATCCCGAATCACCGCCGATAGATCGCGAACGGCTCCACAGTCATCCCACAATGCAGGTCTTTCCTGGCCCGCCGGGCCATATCTCAGCAACTTCATGTCTTGCCATTCAATTTCAGGGCTGAGCCTAAATCAGTCATCAGCACTGGCACCCCGGCCATTCGGCTGCAGAAGCTGAATCGGTACCGGGTTGCGGTTTTCCCCAATCGAGACATAAGTATAAGTCGCCTCCGTTACCTTGAAGGATTCCTGATGCGGTTGCCTGCGTCTGACCCAGGTCTCGATATGCACCGAAATTGAAGTGGTCCCAATGTTTCGGGTATTACAAAAGCAGCTGACCTGATCGCCTACATACACCGGAAGATGAAATTTCATTGACTCCACTGCGACGGTCACAATCCGGCCAGCTACTCGATGGCTTGCATGGATCGCACCGGCCAAATCCATCTGGGACATGATCCAGCCACCAAAGATATCACCACCCGGATTGGCATCAGCCGGCATGGCAACGGTCCTCAGTGATGGAACCGGGTCTGCCTGAAATTTCTCGTCACCCATGCCAGGCGTCAATCGACAGGGTTGAAGTAGTGACAGCCTGTCGAAATGCTGCTGACTCGCTCTGCCAGGGAGTCAAAATTCGAATCCTGCTCTAAAGCCATCACATTGTCGGCGTTCATCACAATCAGTGCTGAATCGCTATAGTTCATGTAGTACTGGGTATAGTTTTCGGTTAACCGGGTTAACATTTCTCGCTTCAGCTTTCTCTCATAGAGTGTTCCTCGGGCTTGTATGCGCTTTACCAGCTCACCGACTGAGAGCTGCAGATAGATCACCAAATCCGGAGAGGGGGCCTGCGCAGCAAGTTGGGCAAAAAGATAATCATACAACTCCAGCTCATCCGGCTGCAAAGTCAGATTGGCAAAAATGGAGTCCTTGGCCAGCGTAAAATCGGTAATGCGTATCGAGCTGAGCAAGTCCTCCTGCTTCAACTCCTTCAGCTTCTTGGTTCGGTGAAACAGGAAATACAGTTGAGTCTGCAATGCAAAATTGCCGGGCTGCCTGTAGAACCTCTGCAAAAATGGATTATCGCCAGCATCGTGAATCAATTCACCGCCAAAGTATGCAGCAAGACGAATCGCAAGCGAGGTCTTGCCGGCACCGATCGGGCCGTCAACAGCAATAATTTTCTTCTTCAGTGTAATGTCACACTCCACAGATTGTCATGCAATTTCGTTATCATACCGAATAGTCCTCCAACCGAATGATTTCACAATCCCGAAAATCCAGCTCGGCGAATTTGATTCCTTGTTTTACCAAGCATGAAACTCCTCATTGATTTTTTCCCGCTTCTGGTTTTCTTCGGAACCTTCAAGCTGTTCGATATCTACATTGCCACGGCGGCGGCAATCGTGGCCACTGTCATTCAAATCAGTGTATTCTGGCTCAAGTACCGCCGCTTTGAAACCGTGCATTTGATTACCCTGGTCATCATTAGCATATTCGGAGGATTGACCATTTTCCTGCAGGATGATGTCTTCATCAAATGGAAGCCCACGATCGTAAACTGGACTTTTTCTGCAGTCATCATTGCCCTGCAGTTTACCAAAAAATCCGCACTTGAATATGTGATTGGCAACCAGATTTCACTGCCTGCCAAAGTCTGGCGAAACCTCAATCTGGCCTGGGCCCTGTTCTTCCTGCTGCTCGGCAGCCTCAATGTCTATGTCGCGTTCTTCCATAATCTGGCAGCAGACCCACAGACCCGCACGGAATTCTGGGTGCACTTCAGGGTATTCTGGCTATTCGGGCTGACTGTGGTCTTTTCGATCGCCCAGTTCTTTTATCTCCTGCGCTATCTCAAGGATCAACCCGAATAGCAACGCCTGATCATTGCGGTGCGCTGACTAATGGTCTGGGTTCTGATTTTGCTCCGAATCTGAACCAGAGCGTGAAATGCAGTCCCAGACAATCTGCCCATCGCCCTTTTTTTGCTCTCTCAGCATGCTCAGCCACTGTTCATGAAGCTCTAAATCCTCCTGCGTGGCCTCGGCACGAATCAGTTTATCGGAATTCTTGATCTTCTGGCGAGACTGTTTGCGGCCATGCAGAGAAGATATCTCGCCCCCCTGCTCACCGAACAATGTCGCCTGGCCCCCTGTCATTTTCAGGTACACGCTTGCCAGGAGTTCGGCATCCAATAGCGCACCATGGAATTCACGCCTTGAGCTGTTCACTCCATACCGGCGACACAGGGTATCGAGATCGTTTCGTTGGCCTGGATGCTTGTTCCTCGCAAGCTCGAGAGTATCGATAATCGGACAACGTACCTGCAGTTGATGGTCTGCGTGGCCACCAATCCGGGCAAGTTCACTGTTCAGAAACCCGACATCAAATTCGGCATTGTGAATGATTAGCTCAGCGTCATCAATAAAATCAAGGAATTCATCTGCAATATCCCGAAATACCGGGGAGTCTCGCAACTTCTCATTTGTAATTCCATGAATTTGCACAGCATCTTTCCCAACCTCCCGCTCGGGATTGATGAATTTGTGGAATTTCCTTTCTGTCATGTTGCGATTGACCAACTCAACCACCCCAATTTCAATGACTCGATGGCCTTCTCTTACTTCAAGGCCAGTTGTTTCGGTATCGAGTACGACTTGTCTCATGATGAATTTTCCTTCAGACCTCTCTTGGCCAGTTTGTCCGCTCGCTCATTGCCCGCATTGCCGGCATGACCCTTGACCCAGCACCAGCGAATGGAGTGCTGCAAGGCCAGATAATCCAGCCACTCCCATAGGTCCTGGTTCTTGACTGGCGTGCGGCTTGCGGTCTGCCAGTTATTTCTCTTCCAGGCCGGCAGCCATTTTTCGACCCCGTCTTTAAGATACTTGGAATCCGTATAGAGATCCACGTCACATTTTCTCTTGAGCGACTTGAGGGCCTCGATGCTCGCTGTCAGTTCCATTCGATTATTAGTGGTACGGCGATCACCGCCGATCAATTCCTTCCTGTTCTCTCCGGAAATGAGTATTGCTCCCCAACCGCCCGGGCCCGGATTTCCCCTGCAGGCTCCATCAGTATATATGACCACTTTTGGCAATCCATCCTCGGCCTTATTCACTGCTGATTCTCCGCGTTGATGATCCTTGCCACTTTCTGTGGGGCCGGACGAACCACGGCTGGCAGGAATTTTGTCCAAGCCGTCGATAGCTGACGATGCTGGGTCAGCATGACTTCCCTTTTTTTACCGACAATTAAGTATACACCCCCCAGTCCCGGCCACCATCGATTGCCCGCTTTTTCCAGAAAATTCATTTTTACCTGATACCGTTCAGAGTTAATCGGAGGACGGTAAACGAGCATGCGGGCACCGACCAGATCGTATCCCAGAAGCAACAGCCAGTCCTGCACTCGCCCCACGGAATAGAATTTGCCGCTCCAGGGCATCCTCCCGGTTTTACCCATCAGAATATGTACACAACCATACAGACTGAAAATGTTAAACCCCATGATCACGAGACATCCTTCAGGCTCCAGGATTTCATTGACTTCTCTCAATACATCGTGGGGATTTTCGTAATGATCCAGAGTATGCGGCAGAACAATCAAGTTCTGTGATCTCTCGGAAAACGGAAGTGCAAACGGGCAGGCGGCTGCATAGTGGCATTTTACCCCCCGCTGCCTGTTCGCTTCACTGTGCGCTGCAATAATGTGACTTTCTTCGCCGACAATGTATCGCTCACGCGATTCAATGCCATTCAGATAGGGGATTTCAGGCAGTCCAACCTGGAGAGACCTGGCATAAAACCCTGATGGGACTAGCTCAGAGAAGGCCGCTTTCTCTGCTTGAATGACTGAATTGCCAGCTGGCGACTTTAGCCATCTATCCATGAAACGTTCCCAACTTGTACCATTAGATTTCTAAGCTTACAGGTTTGCCATTATAATCCAAGCTCCCACGAAACACTTGCTAATTGCAGACGCAATGACATCGCCTTCCGTTCAACTTGCATCAGAACTGATTCGCATCGAATCAGTCACGCCCAATGACAATGGCTGCCAGCAACGGCTTGAAGAACGCCTGACACCGTTGGGATTCAATTGCGAATCCATGCCTTTTCAGGATGTGTCAAATCTATGGGCTCGACATGGAACCGGGAGCCCGCTTCTGGTATTTGCAGGACATACCGATGTCGTACCAACCGGACCGCTTGAGAAATGGACCTACCCACCGTTTGCCGGACTCGTTGAAGATAGCATGCTGCACGGTCGAGGTGCGGCAGACATGAAGGGCGGTATCGCCTGCTTCACCATTGCCTGCGAGAACTTCCTGCACAAGTATCCCGATTACCAGGGTTCGATTGCCTTGTTAATCACCAGTGACGAGGAAGGCATGGCAAAATGGGGAACCCGGGCTGTGGTTGATGAATTGATCTCCAGAAATATCGGGGTTGACTATTGCATAGTAGGTGAGCCGACCAGCGAAAAAAGCTGCGGAGACACGATTAAGATCGGGCGTCGTGGCTCACTCAATCTGGCCCTGACCGTAAAAGGTCAGCAAGGCCATATTGCCTATCCACATCTGGCGAAAAATCCGATTCATGACCTGATACCGGTACTCCATGACCTGGTACAGGCAAAATGGGATTCTGGCAATGAGAATTTCCCTCCGACAAGCTTGCAGATATCGAATGTAATGAGCGGTACTGGAGCAGCCAATGTAATCCCGGGAGACGCCAGGGTCCTGTTCAATTTCAGGTACTCGCCTGAAACCAATGAACAGGAGATCAAGCAAAGAATCGACGAGATCATGGACAGGCATGATCTGGACTACACCCTTGAATATCCAAGCAGTGCCGAACCGTACTATACCCAGGATCGCGACTTCATCAAAAAAATTTCGGCAGCAGTATCGGAAATCACCGGAAAGAGCCCGGCCATTACCACCAGCGGGGGAACCTCAGATGGCCGGTTCATGGCGAAGATGTGCAGCCATGTAGTCGAACTTGGCCCTGTCAACGCAACCATCCATCAAATTGACGAGCGTGTCAGCACACGGGATCTTGACATGCTAACCGGAATCTATACGACACTTCTTGAAAGGGTGTTTTGCACAACGAAAAGGCCGTATGGAAGCAAAATGCCGTTGAAACGGGACTACGCTTCCTATTCATCGTTCTATTTGGATTCATTTTCTATCTTGCGATAATCTTGATTCTTGTGCTCATTGTCTTTCAGCTGGGCCATCAATTTATAATCGGCAGTCCCAATCTCAAGCTGAAGAATTTTGGCAGGGACCTGGCGACATTCATGCACAGGGTTCTTGACTACATGACCTTCAACGCTGACCGAAGGCCTTTTCCATTCGATGACTGGCCCTCGGGCGATCAATGATCACCACTCGCTGATCATCTGATCTGGCTTCTCCAACCCAGAAAAAACCGCTGACCCAGCAAGTTTCCCAGTGAGCGACAACCCCAAACCTGTCAATTTCATCCGGCAAGCCATTGATGACGATATCAAGACTGGCCGCCATCAGGAAATTGTGACACGCTTTCCGCCTGAACCCAACGGCTATCTGCATATTGGGCATTGCAAGGCGATCTGGCTGAATTTCGGCATCAAGGACGACTATCGTGGTCGGTGTACGCTACGTTTTGATGACACCAACCCGCTCAAGGAAAGTCAGCAATTCGCTTCCATGATTGAGGAAGACATTCGCTGGCTGGGATACGAGTGGACTTCGCTGGCCCATGCTTCCGACTATTTCGATCAATTCTACGATTATGCAGTTCACTTGATCAACAACGCCCTGGCTTACGTTGACAGTCAGTCGGGCGATAAAATCAGGCAGCAGCGCGGCACCTTGACCAAGCCGGGCGTGAACAGCCCATATCGAGATCGCAGTATCGAGGACAACCTGTCTCTTTTTGAAAAAATGCGGAACGGTGACTTCGAAGACGGAGAGCACGTGTTGCGCGCCAAGATCGACATGCATGCATCGAACATGAATTTGCGGGATCCGGTATTGTATCGAATACGGCACCATACCCATCAAAGAACGGGAGACAAGTGGTGCATATATCCCATGTATGATTTTGCCCACGGTCAGGGCGATGCGATTGAGGGTGTTACCCATTCCCTGTGCACGCTCGAGTTTGAAGATCACCGTGCCTTGTATGACTGGTTTATCGAACATCTTCCGGTTCCATCAAGACCGCGACAGATCGAGTTCTCCCGTCTGAACCTTAACTACACGGTGATGAGCAAACGATTGCTGACCCAGCTCGTTGATCTGGGTCAAGTGGCGGGCTGGGATGATCCGAGAATGCCCACGATTTCAGGGTTGAGACGTCGTGGATATACTCCTGAGTCGCTGAAGAACTTCATTGCATCCGTGGGGATAACCCGAAAACCGAATGTGATCGAGATGGGATTGCTGGAAAAGTGTATCCGTGATGATCTGGACCTCAAGGCCCCGCGTGCCATGGCGGTCTTGAGGCCACTCAAGGTGGTCATCGAAAATTATCCGGAATCGGAAAATGAATTGATTGATGTCCCCAACCATCCTCAAAATCCGGAGCATGGACGGCGCCAGCTGACATTCTCAAGGGAGGTATTCATTGAGCGAAGCGACTATGAGGATAATCCCCCGAAAGGCTATTTTCGTCTGGCTCCGGATCGCGAAGTCCGCTTACGACATGCTTACGTAATTCGCTGTAGAGAAGTGATTCGCGACAAACACGGTGAACCGATCGAAATACGCTGCGCGTACGATCCTGAAACGGCAGGAGGAAAGACACGGGATGGCCGAAAAGTCAAGGGAATTATCCACTGGGTCAGTGCCAGGCATGCAGTCAGTGCTGAAGTGCGGTTGTATGACCGGCTGTTTTCGGTTGCAGACCCGCTTGCCGATCGCAAACGTGATTATCTTGAGGCCTTGAACCCTGATTCATTGGCATGCCTCCAGGGCTGCAAGCTGGAAACGAGCCTTGACCGGGCAGATCCCCGAATCCGCTATCAGTTTGAACGGATTGGCTATTTTTTTCAGGACGCAACCAGTCGGCCGGATGCACTGGTATTTAATCGAATCGTCTCACTGCGCGATACGTGGATGAGAAAATCCCAACACTCTTCGAACTGAATAACAGGAACATGATCGAATTTTTTGCACAGTATGGGCTGTTTCTGGCAAAAGCCATAACCATTGTCGCGGGGATTGTGGTCGTTGCAGGTGCCCTGTTTGCGTTGGTTATGAGACAGAAAACTGCTCATGAACCCAAGCTTGAAATCACTCATCTCAATAAGCAGTATCAGGACATGTCCAGAGCCATCAAGGTGACTACCCTGTCTGAATCGGCACAAAAAGCCGAGCTAAAGGCAGAGAAAAAGCGCAGCAAGGCCGAAGCCAAGGAAAAGAAGAAAGTCGACGCTTCGGACCAATCGGCAAAAAAACGAATCTTTGTTCTGGATTTCGAGGGTGACCTGCAGGCCACGAATGTATCCAGATTGCGGGAGGAAATCAGTGCGGTTCTGTTGACCGCAGTCGAGGGTGATGAGGTATTGCTGCGCCTGGAGAGTACTGGAGGCACCGTTCACGGTTATGGACTGGGTGCTTCACAGCTCCAGCGACTAAGGGATCGAAACATTCACCTGACGGTTGCTGTGGACAAGGTCGCAGCGAGTGGTGGCTACATGATGGCATGTGTAGGCAATACCGTTATCGCGGCTCCTTTCTCGATCATCGGTTCTATCGGCGTGCTGGCCCAGATACCAAACTTCAATGAGCTTTTGAAAAAGCAGGGAGTAGAGTTTGAGCAGGTTTTTTCTGGCGAGTACAAGCGAACCTTGACGATGTTTGGCGAGAACACCGAGAAAGGACGCAGGAAAATGCAGCAGGACCTGGAAGAGACGCATCAGGTATTCAAGCAATTTGTGCAGATTCTGAGGCCCGGCCTGGATATCGACAAGGTTTCAACGGGGGAATACTGGCTGGGTTCCCGGGCATTGGATCTGGGTCTGGTCGACAGGCTGCAGACCAGTGATGATTTTCTGATTTCCGCGCTGGATGAAGCCGAGCTCGTCAGCCTGAGCTATTTCAAGAAAAAAACGCTTATCGAAAAATTCAGCGACATGATGAGCCTCAGGGGGTTGCGAGGCCATCAGGCACTTGAGCAAACCCGTACGCCAATGCTGGTCTGAACGGATGATTTACCGTCTTGAAGACAGACCGTCTCCAGAGATAGCCGAATCGAGCTACATTGCCGATTCGGCAGCTCTTGTCGGCTGGGTTTCGATTGGAGAAAAATCCAGCATATGGTTCAATACGGTCTTGAGGGGTGACAATGAATTGATTCGAATTGGAAACCGTTCGAATGTTCAGGATTGTAGCGTGATGCATACGGACCCCGGGTATCCCTTGGAGATTGAAGATGAAGTTACTGTCGGGCACAGTACGATGCTTCACGGCTGCAAGGTGGGCCACGGAAGCTTGATTGGCATCGGGTCCGTGATTTTGAACAATGCCGTAATCGGCCAGAATTGTCTGGTCGGGGCCCGCTCCCTGATTACCGAGAACAAGAGTTTTCCCGATCGAACCTTGATTCTGGGCTCTCCGGCCAAAGTTATCCGCGAGCTGAATGATGAGGAGGTGCTTGAACTCAGGCGCACCTCCCAATCCTATGTCGACAAGATTCCGCGCTATCGAAAAATCACGACTCCGCGTTGAGGCGTATCCTGTCCCGTTCTTTTTCTCTGTATGCGACGCAGGATGGCGCACATTCGCCCAGGTTGATGGAATCTGTCTTAATGTGGCCCGGCTGCCTAGCCGCCAGCCCCAAGCTTGCTCAGGCCCAATTCCAGATCCGCCAGAATATCTTCTATATGCTCAAGACCGACTGATACCCTGATCAGTGAGTCAGTGATTCTGGCTCGATCACGCTCTTCCTGTGTTATGCGTGAATGGGTTGTCGTTGCAGGATGCGTGACCGTGGTCTTTGCATCCCCGAGATTGCCGGTGATGGAGAGCATCTCGGTGCCATCAATCATCGTCCAGGCATCATACTTTCCGCCCGCAACCTCAAAAGAAACGATTCCGCCGAAGCCCGAAAACAGCTGTTTTGCCAGGCCATGCTGAGGATGTGACTGCAGGCCGGGATAATGAACCCGCTTGACCAGAGGATGGTTCTGCAACCATCGAGCCACTGCCAGTGCATTGCTGCAATGATGCTTCATCCTTAATGGCAATGTCTCAAGACCCTTGACAAATGTCCATGCGTTGAATGGGCTCATTGACGGTCCGGTTGTGCGGAGCATGGCAAATAGTTTTTCGTGGATTGCATCATTGTCGGTAACGATGGCGCCACCCACACATCTGCCTTGACCATCCAGATATTTGGTTGCGGTGTGCACCACAATATCGGCGCCAACCTCGACCGGGCGTTGCAGGATTGGTGTCATGAATGCATTGTCAACAACCAGTACGGCATCGATTTCATGGGCGATCGTGGCAATTTGCTCGATATCGGCAATCTCACACAGTGGATTACTCGGGGTCTCGAGAAAAAACAGTTTTGTATTGGGTCTGATTGCCAGCTTCCATTGTTTTGGATCCGTCAAGCTGACAAAAGATGTTTGCACGCCGAATTTTTCGAAGACCTTGGTCAGCAATGTGACTGTTGATCCGAAGAGACCGGATGAGGCAACAACATGGTCACCGGATTGCAGCAACGCCAGCAGGGTTCCATTGATCGCGGCCATGCCCGATGCGACTGCGACACAGTGGGAGGCATTTTCGAGCTCTGCCAGACGGGATTCGAATCCGGCCACGGTTGGATTGGTGAATCGTGAGTAGACATTCCCCGACGCCTGTCCGCCAAACAGCAGGCCAGCCTGCTCGGCATTGTCAAACACGAAGCTTGACGTGGTGAAAATAGCCTCATTGTGTTCTCTCTCCATAGTGCGGTTTTGGCCGTGTCTGACTGCTGCTGTCTGACGATGGCAGGACTTGGTATCTTTTGACATGGAATTTCCTCGCGAGGACGTAAGGGTTGTGAGAATAAAAAAACCGTCTGTCAGCTTTGCTAACGAGACGGAGTCTGTGTTATCGGGGACGAATGTCTCTTTAGCCGTACTTTTTATGCGCCCGCAAGCTGATCTCAAATCGGCGCTGTTCTTATTGTGTTGCCTGCACCCCTTGATGTCAATATTTTATGCGGCCTCTGTTGCGAATGATGACGGAGAGATGTCCACACATTTTTACTGGAACTCCGTTGACACCTTGTATGGTTAGCAGGGCAGTAATCTCATGCTGTAGCCAGCAATAGCGGATTTCCCAACATCGCCTGCCCTGGCTACTGCTTTCTTGCTGTCAACAAGGCTGCCGCAGTGTTCCCGCAAAAACCGGAACCGATCCTACGGGCATGTTCTAGCGTTGAATGATTCGCGGGGCAAAGGAATGGGCGGGTTTTCAGCTCACCTGATTTCTCTCGACTTATTACCCAGGATGTGAATTGTCTTCTGGACCGGCATACCCTGAACCAACATCGTTTATGCGACCGGATTTCTGGAATGAAGCTATCAAATTATACCTATAGACTATAATTCGATTGACTTGTCTGATTTATCCCCCGAGCCAATCACTCCAGGTTAGCACAGTCTCAAAACGATCTGCCTTATTGAACATTCGAACTAGCTTCTGTGTGATGAAAAAACTTCAGTGCTTGAATATCCTGAAAAAACTGAAAAAATCTTCAGCAAAGACGGCTGACAAGGTCTCGGCCCGGTTTCACCGAGCATTTGGCTCGACATCCACTGGTTTCACTTCGCTACTTTCTGTTACTCAAGGGGTTTTGGGAAGTACCCTTTCGTCTGACTTCAATTCAATGCTTAACAGCATGACAAAAACCCCGGCAACCATTTATGACAGGGCCATGGATGCCGAGTACCTTAAGAATTTCGTTGGCGGCGGGAACCATAGAATGTTCGATGGCAGTCACACGCTGTTTGGGGCATTCAGAGCGGTTCGTGAGGCCTCTCCTGATGACACCATCATTCAGGAAGCGGTGGGGCTTGTTGAAGGCCTCTTCAAGGATTTAACGACTGCAAAGGGCCTGCCGCTGGTCAATTGGGACAAGGCAACCTACGATCAAGCAGCAAATTACCTGCAGTCGAGTTTCAATATCCCCAAGGAGTGGTTTTCTGACATGATGTCTTACGATGCCCCAGAGCTGCTGGGGAGCCTTATTGGTATTGCGGGTATGGCTTTTGCCTGGAATCGCAGCACGACCGAAGAATTTTCAAAGATGATTGGCGGAATGCTAATACCCGCTGTCTTGCGGGCCAACCCCCTGCTCCTGATTGTTACTATCGTGTCTCTCGCCAAGGCCTTTCACAAGGCAAAAGCCACCGGAGAATATACAGAGCTTGCCGATGGTGCCCTCAAGGGAGGAATCACCTCCGGGGCTTCTATGGCTGCCATTGCACAAGTCTCTGTTCTAGGTGGGCCGGCAGGACTGGCGCTTCTGGTTGGGGTTTCGGCAGGTCTTCTGGCGGCCAAAGGAACCAAGAATGTGAGCGTAAACCAGATTGGTGATTTTGTCGCTGAGCGAACCAAGATTGTGGTCCGAGAGACTAAAAAGCTTTACAGGGCCAGTAGCCACAAACTCATTCGAGCCGAATCTCGGATAGCCTAAAACTATTCGGTCCATTGCTGTCTTCAGCAAAAAATTGCCCTGCGTTTGTGCCGGTATTCACTCATCCCCTATGGCATGTCAAATCTATCGGCACCTCATGACCAAAAGGGCTGTTATACCCATTAATTCCTCTTTATATTCATACAGCTTCAATTTTATTTTTTGCCTATTTTTCAATAGTTCTTCGAACCCATAAGTCTATCGAATAGAGCTACTCCATCATGGGAAAAGAAGACAGTATCACGGCGTGCCTCATCCGATAGAGATTGTATAATGCCAGATCGCTTAGGCTACCAACTAAAAACAACCGATGAATTCAGCAGCACCCATCACAGACTCTTACCGATCGGGGCCCGATGACAGTGGTCACTTCGGCATTTTTGGCGGCAGATTTGTTGCCGAAACGCTCATGCCGCTCATCCTGGAAGTCAATCAAGCATGGCAAAAATATCGTCATGATGAACGCTATCTTGCCGACATCAGATACTATGCTGAACACTATGTGGGACGACCCAGCCCCCTCTATTTTGCCAGACGCTTAACAAATCACCTGGGTGGTGCAAAAATCTACTTCAAGCGAGACGAACTGAATCATACCGGCTCGCATAAAATCAACAATACCCTGGGACAAATCCTGCTCGCCAGGAGAATGAACAAGCGGCGCATTATCGCCGAGACCGGTGCGGGGCAGCATGGTGTTGCAGCAGCCACGGTCTGCGCACTGTTTGATCTGCCTTGCGTTGTCTACATGGGAGAAACCGATATCGAACGACAAGCCCCCAATGTTTTCAGAATGAAGCTGCTAGGCACCGAGGTAGTCCCGGTAACCAGCGGCACAGCCACCCTGAAAGATGCCATGAATGAAGCCTTGCGGGACTGGGTTGCCAATGTCGAAGACACCTTCTATATCATCGGCACCTGTGCAGGTCCTCACCCCTACCCCGAAATGGTGCGCGAATTTCAGTCAGTCATAGGCCGGGAAACCCGTGAACAAATTATGCAATGGGAAAACCGCTTGCCGGATGTCCTGATAGCCTGCATCGGGGGAGGATCCAATGCAATGGGACTATTCCACCCATTTCTTGACGACCCGAGTGTTGAAATCATTGGGGTCGAAGCAGGTGGACTGGGCATTGAAACTGGACAGCACGCGGCTTCATTAAGCGGTGGCCTGCCCGGTGTTCTGCATGGCAATCGTACTTATCTGCTGCAAAACTCCGACGGACAAATCCGGGATGCCCATTCCATCTCGGCCGGCCTCGACTACCCCGGAATCGGCCCTGAGCATTCATGGCTTTACGAGCAGGAACGCATTGAATACGTCTCGGTCACCGACCAGGAAGCACTGGAAGCCTTCCAGGTTTGTTGCCGCACTGAAGGAATCATTCCTGCTCTGGAGCCCTCTCATGCATTGGCACATGTATTCAAACTGGCTCCCTCCATGTCAAAAGAACAGATTATCGTGATGAACATGTGTGGACGAGGAGACAAGGACGTATTCACGGTTGCCGAAGCACTGGGAGAGAAACTATGACCAAACGTCTGCAAACCCGGTTTGAAGCACTGGCAAAAAAGAACAGGGCCGGACTAGTCACATTCATCACTGCCGGAGACCCCAGCCCCGAAATCTCGCTTGAAATCCTGAACGGCCTGCCAGAGGCAGGAGCCGATATCATTGAACTCGGCATGCCTTTTTCTGATCCGATGGCCGATGGTCCGGCAATCCAGCTCTCTAGCCAGCGAGCCCTGAACAATGGGGCATCAATGATCAAAACCCTCGAGATGGTCGGCTCATTTCGTGAAAAAGAGGACGAGACACCGATTATCCTGATGGGGTACTTCAATCCAATCTACCGGTACGGCTCTCAGGAATTTCTTAATGATGCCGTCGCCATCGGCGTTGACGGACTCATTATTGTAGATCTTCCCCCTGAAGAAGATGATGAACTGTGCCATGCCTGTCTCACCGCCGGACTCAACTGGATACGCTTGACCACACCCACTAGCGATAACAGCAGACTCTCCAGCATATTGAAAAACAGCTCGGGATTTGTCTATCACGTCGCGATCACCGGCATTACGGGAACCCGATCTGCCGAAATCCAGGAACTCGAATCAACAGTGAAACGAATCCGCTCCCAAACCTTGTTGCCCATTGCGGTTGGATTCGGAGTCAAATCACAGTCACAGGTCAGGGAAATAGGACGTTTTGCTGATGCAGTTGTAGTTGGTTCTGCACTGGTAAACACTGTCAAGTCCGCACTCGAAGAAAATTTGACCAAACAGCAAATTGGACTGAAAGTCCACGAGTTTGTTTCGGAACTCGCAACCGGTCTCAGATAGGATATCCACAAAGGCCTGAAACAACCATCAGGCCATGGAGAGATCCCGGCTTTCCGATAACTGCCTGGCAAGCCCTCTTTGTTTTTCAGTGCCTTCCTCAAGCACCTCGTCAATGTAGAGATTGGCAATTTCCCTCTCGCCTTGCTGAAAGAAACTCTCGGCTAGCTCCAACGCCAAATCCAGGCTCTCTGTAGAATTAGCGGACTCCTGTTGAGCACCGGGGATACTGTTCGAGCCTGAAAGACGGGAGTCCCTTCGTCGGGCATCACTGTGTTTGACTATTGCCCATAACAACAGCGAGCTGAAAAGTACTCCGGCAATAAGCCAGTAGTGGTTGCACTCCGGAAATTGAAAATACTCGAAAAGAATTTGCGGCCTTTGAAATAGCTCGTGCAAACTCGAAGTTCCTATCGGATCACTTATGAAAATAGCCAAGGCGTCTCCTTGCGTCTTGCCTCTTCATAGTTCCTGATGAGATCGGCTTTCGCCAGAGTCATGCCAATGTCATCCAGGCCCTGAATCAATGCATCCTTCTGAAACCCGTCGATATCGAAAGCAATCACAGACATGTTTTCCAAAACGGTAATCATCTGCTTGGGCAAGTCCACCCGCAAGGAAAAACCCGGGGTCCTATCGACTCCGGCGAATAGGCTATCGACTGCCTCGGCATCCAGAACGATTGGCAAAATGCCATTCTTGAAACAGTTGTTGAAAAATATATCTGCAAAACTTGGTGCAATAATGCATCGAAAGCCATAATCCAGCAATGCCCAAGGGGCATGCTCTCTTGAAGAACCACAGCCAAAATTATCCCGTGCCAACAAAATGGAAGCATCTTCATATCTTGACTGGTTCAGCACAAAATCGGGGTTCAGCGGACGTGAGCTGTTGTCCCGATCTGGCTCCCCCTGATCAAGATAACGCCATTCATCAAACAGATTGGGGCCAAACCCCGTGCGTTTAATTGACTTCAGAAACTGCTTTGGAATAATCGCATCGGTATCGACATTAGCCCGATCAAGTGGCAGCACAATACCTTCGTGTAGGTTGAATTTTTCCATTTTCTACAGACCTGCAGGATCCGTGAAATGTCCGGCTATCGCAGCAGCAGCAGCCATTGCGGGTGAGACCAGGTGGGTTCGCCCTCCCTGGCCCTGTCGACCTTCAAAATTTCGATTTGATGTCGAAGCACAACGCTCCTTCGGCTTTAGTCGATCGGCATTCATGGCAAGGCACATCGAACAACCCGGATTCCGCCATTCGAAGCCGGCATCAATAAATACCCTGTGCAAGCCTTCCTCCTCAGCCTGCCGCTTCACCAGACCGGAACCAGGGACCACCAGTGCCTGCTTGATGTCGGGTGATACTTTCCGGCCCTTGGCGACTAATGCGGCCTCTCGCAAATCTTCTATCCGGCTATTGGTGCACGAGCCAATAAATACCAGGTCGAGTGGCACTGATGTCATGGGCGTACCCGGCTCCAGTCCCATGTACTCGAGAGCACGTTGCATACCCTCCTGTTTAATGGGGTCTGTCTCTTGAGACGGATCAGGAACGGCTTCATCCAGGTCAACCACCATCTCGGGGGAGGTTCCCCAAGTAATCTGCGGGCGTATTTCTGCACCGTTAATCACGATCTCTTCATCAAATGCCGCATCGTCATCGCTGACAAGTTCAGCCCAGCCTGCAACCGCTCTCTCCCACATTTCACCTTTTGGAGCATAGGGCCTACCCTCAATATAGCCGATCGTTTTTTGATCGGGGCGAATCATTCCTGCCCTTGCTCCGGCCTCTATAGTCATATTGCACACCGTCATCCTGCCCTCCATGCTGAGCGATTCGATGACTGATCCGGCAAATTCAATTGCATAGCCTGTACCTCCGGCCGTGCCAATCTTTCCGATAATCACCAGGACCACGTCTTTTGCGGTAACACCCTGACTCAACTCGCCCTCAATGCGAATCCGCATATTTCTGGATTTTCGTGAAATCAGGCACTGGGTTGCCATGACATGCTCGACTTCAGACGTGCCAATACCGAATGCAAGCGCACCAAATGCACCATGGGTTGAGGTATGCGAGTCGCCACATACAATGGTCATGCCTGGCAAAGTAATCCCCTGTTCGGGCCCGATTACATGTACGATCCCCTGTCTCGGATCAGACATGCCAAACTGGGTCACTCCAAAATGATTGCAATTCTGGTCGAGAGTCTGAATCTGCAGTCTCGAGACAGGGTCATCAACCGTCGCGCTGTCGACCGTTGTCGGTACATTGTGATCAGGTACCGCAACTGTTGATTCTGTTCGCCAGAATTGACGGCCAGCAAGATGCAGCCCCTCGAAAGCCTGCGGCGAGGTGACCTCATGCACCAAATGCCGATCAATGTAAATCAGTGATGTTCCATTGGGATCATCATGAACAAGATGCTGATCCCATAATTTATCGTAAAGTGTTTTTCCGCTCATGTCTGAATTAACTGATTCCTCATAGAACAAAAATTGGCAACCTGTAAATCCATACGACAGGCAAGAAACCGGGAAATGTTTGCTTGCTCCAGATGATTTTCAGGATTAATACATGGATTGCTAATTATATGGCTTGATAAACGCTGTCAACTGATTTGCTCAACAAACATCAACAACCTAACCCCGACCAACAAAAGGCATCCGGTTGGCCATTACGGTCATGAATAACACGCTCTCCTCAAGCGGCAGGCTATCCATGTACAGCACTGCCCGAGCTACATTATCGACATTCATGGTTGGCTCGATGGCCACTCGGCCATCTGCCTGCAAGACCCCTGCCTTCATTCTCTCGGTCATTGGGGTTGCTGCATTGCCGATGTCGATCTGTCCACAGGCGATTCGATGCTCGCGTCCCTCCAGCGCAAGCGATTTTGTCAGTCCGCTTATCGCATGCTTGGTAGAGGTATAAGGCACCGAATACAGCCTCGGAGCGTGAGCTGAAATTGAACCGTTGTTGATGATCCGACCACCTTTCGGCTGCTGCTTTTTCATCATCAGAACCGCCTCCCGGGCACAGAGAAAACTGCCTGTAAGATTAATGTCAACCACCGCCTGCCATTCCCCAACACTCAATTCATCAACCGGTACGGCACGTGCGCCTATTCCGGCATTGTTGAATAG
>JAPYNK010000104.1 GCA_028285825.1 Arenicellales bacterium
GATAGTCATGCCCCTGTTTGCTCCGTCATTCTCCGGTACAATCGCTGGCGACTGACCGAGAAAGTTTCACAAGTCATGCGAACGGCCTCGCTTGGAGAAATTGCAGAACTTAAGCGGTCAAAAAGCTCACAAGCTCTTTGCCATTCAGGATCAACATCCTGACTGCCGCCCACCACCAGCACGAATTCGCCCTTTTTCTGGTTATCGTCTGAATGTATGAAATGCAGCGCTTCCTCGAGGGTCCCAAGGAAGAATGTCTCGTGAATCTTGGTCATTTCCCGGCCAACCATGACCGGTCTATCCGAACCCATTACTCCGACCATATCCTTCAAACACGCCTCAATTCGATGACTCGATTCATAAAAAACAAGAGTACGCGGATCATTCTGCAATGCTTGAAGCGCATTCTGGCGCCGCCTTGACTGAGAAGGCAAAAACCCCTCAAAACAAAAACGATGGGTGGGCATGCCTGAAACACTCAAGGCGGCAACCGCTGCATTCGGACCGGGAACCGGGGATACCCGGAGTCCCTGTTTGCGGGCTTCACGGACCAGGGGGAAGCCCGGGTCGCTGATCAAGGGCGTCCCCGCATCACTGACCAGGGCAATATTCTGGCCATCCCGTAATCGATGCATTGCCCAGTTCAGCAACTTGTCTTCGTTATGCTCATGGAATGACCGGGTTTTAGCCATTATCGCATGTGCCCGAAGTAGTATGGCTGTGTGCCGAGTATCCTCGCACAACACCAGGTCGACCTCGGAAATGACCTCTCGCGCCCGGCCGCTCAGGTCGGACAAATTGCCAATCGGAGTGGCCACGACATACAATGTGCCTGAGTTGCCCATGGTTACCCGTCAGGTGGGCCGAGCGAACCCCTGCTAGAAATGATATTCAAGAAACAGTCCTATATTGTCATCCTGTCCGATCGGATTCACATACACATCGTTCTCGGCGTTCCAGAAGATCTGGGCATTCGCACGAAACGACCAGCTGTCGGATAGACGGCGTTCGATCCGGGCATCAACAACACGGGAATTGTTGTCGAGGTCATAGGTAAGCCCAGTAACCACTTCGGTGCCCTCTACATCATTGAACGACACTCGGACAGCCATAAAAAGATCGTTCTGAAAGGCGGTGGTCGACTTTTCATCTCTGTCATCGGAGATCCACTCAACAATCAGGCCTACATCCTTGTCAGAATCAAATACCCCGTAAAGCGTGTACTCTCCACCCACCAGTCTTGCCGAGTAGTCTTCTTCCTGAAGATGAAGATTCATTAATCCCGAACGGTGGATGGCTTCCAGTTTCAGAATCCACGGACCTGTTGTTAACTGGGCCTCAAGACCGTATTGCCGGATTAATTCATAATGCGGCAACAGAACTCCCTGGCGCCGATCAGGCCGCAAGGTTGGATCCCTGCTTGTCCCTCGAAATACACTGAACCCAATATCGAGAGGCCCTGCATAACCCAGAAATCGCGCAGCCAGATCAAGATGCTGCTCTTCATGGCTGTCCTCGTAAGTAGCCCGGCCCGTGTCCACTACAAGCCCGCGAAGACGACCGTCCTGACCGGGATAAGTCCGTTTCCGATGGTAGGGCAAGCCAAGCAACTCGAAAGTGCCCCGCTCCCCGGTTAGAGCGAGTCGGGCCATGGGTTGACCTAAACGGGACTTCTGGTCGGGATCATCAACCAAATCTGTCTGGCCAATGATATTCACCAGGTTGAAGAGTTCGGCAACCCCCCAGAACACCTTGTCAATACCAAGGCGCAGTTCCCATTCGCTGTCACCGATATCTCCATAGGTCAGAAAATACGCCTCGCGCACATCGACCAGACTCCGCTCGGAGTCTGTAGCATCGTATCGAAAGTAAGGAGTAAAAGTAAAACTTCGATCCTGTCCATCAACCAGAAAAAAGGTGGTCTCCGAAGTCAGGCTGAGCAAATGAGAACGCTGGCGGGGGTCATGGGATTGTTCGGCATACCAGCGATAATCCAGGCCAACGGTACCAAAGGATGAGAAATCAATCCCGTTCGCGTTGACTGATGAAACCACCGCACCGCACAACGCCCATAACAATTGAGACAATTTGCGGGGACTGATTTTCATTTGCCGCTTGAAGATTTTAATGTTGGGAATGAACATGCACAGTGGCGGTAGCCTGACCCCAAATTATACCTGCCAGGCCAGCCTTTTCGAACATTATGACATAGGCCCATGGGTTTCGTACTAGCCGAAGCCTGTTTCCAGCATGTCAGGACAGGACCGCATACGTCCTCAATGTCCCTAACCAGCACCATTTTCAATATTATTGCGAGGAAAAATAATTTCGAATCAACCTTAAATCCTGCTCGGTATCAATGCCGGATGGCGGCAAACTGTCCACTTCTACACATTTTATCCGACGCCCATGCCATAGTACCCGTAGCTGCTCAAGCTGTTCGATTTCCTCTAAAGGACAGGGAGCCAGCTTTTCATAATTACGAATGAAATCGGTCCGGTAGCCATATATTCCAATGTGTCTCTTTGCATAGGCCAGACCCTTCCGTTCCCGATTGCAATCAAACGGAATCGGTGCCCGTGAAAAATAAAGTGCATAGCCCTCATCATTCACGACCGCCTTGACCACTGATGGCTCAGCCATTTCCGATTCCGAACGGATCGGCGTGACCGCTGTTGACATGATCCGGGAATCCGACCCAGTCAGAATTTCCGCAACCTGATTTATGAGAGATGGCGGTATGCCCGGCTCATCACCCTGAACATTGACAATCACATCGTGATCGTGAAAGTTCAAGATCCTGACAGCTTCAGCAATCCGCTCACTCCCTGATCGGTGCTGACCTGAGGTCATCACCGGAATGGCACCGGATTTTTTTGCAACTTCGAAAATTCTCTCGTCATCAGTCGCAATGATAACGCTGCTTGCACCGGTGTTCTGACATTGCTCAATCACGCGCTGGACCATTGGCTTGCCTGCAATATCTGCCAGAGCCTTGCCTGGAAGGCGAGTCGAGGCATAGCGAGACGGGATGATGATATGAAAGCAGCTGCGCATATTAGAAATGTTCTTCTCCGTCATTCAGGCCAGATTATCGAGACGGGTCTTTATCTCACGAAAAAAATCATCGGGCACCATGGCCCTGGCCTCAACCACCAGCAGCCGATCCCTGTGCGGCAGGTCACGGCACTTGATTGCATCTTTCTCAGTCATGAGGATAGGCAGATTGTCGTCAAACATCAAATCCTCCGGAGAATAAAAGTGATGGTCTGCAAAGCGATGCCGAATAATCTCGACACCCAATCCTTCGAGTTGCCTGAAAAACCGCTCCGGATTCCCCAAAGCAGCCACCGCATGAACAGGGCCATGCCTTAATTCAGCGATATCTATAGCCCTGCCGTCCGCCAGATTTCGAATCCCCAGAATTTGCATGTCCATTGTATGGTCATCTCTCCCAGCCTCGTGGCCGAAGTTGCCGTTTCTAACCTTGATGTCTGCGCGCTTCAAGCCACAAACGGGTTCTCGCAAGGGACCTGCTGGCAAGCCCCATCCGTTGCCAAGCCCGAATACTGAATCAGTGACCGCGATATTCAGGTCCCGATACAGGGCAAGATGCTGAAAGCCGTCATCGCTGACAATCACGTCACAACTGCACTTCTCGATCAGCAGCCTTGCATCCTGCACGCGGTCGGGACCGGCCACAACAGGCAAGTCAGTCGATACTCGAATTAACAGGGCCTCATCTCCCACTTCCAGGACCGGTGTATCCGGTGTAACCAATCTCGGCCACTTGGAGGACTGCCCCCTGTAGCCCCGCGTTATTACTCCGGGTCTATAGCCTCGGGCTTTGAGTTGCCGTGCAACAGCAATCACCAAGGGGGTCTTGCCGCTTCCACCTGCTGTTATCGCCCCGATCACGATCACCGGAACCTGGACCTTGACCGGTCTTTGCAGGCCGAAGCGATACATCCAAACCTTGATGCCATGAATGAGAAAATACATCCAGGACAGAGGCAGTAAAAGATAGTTGATCCACCCCGGCGTGATCCATCCGGCTTCCAGTTTATTCTTCATTCGAGCCCTTGAGAAACTGGCTATTGACCAGTTCAGTATAGAGACCGTCGGTCTTGATAAGCTGTTCATGGGTACCCTGTTCCACAACCTGTCCCCGATTGATCACCAGAATGCTGTCAGCATTCTGAACAGTGCTTAGCCGATGTGCAATAACCAAGGTGGTGCGTTCCGAAATCAAGCGCTCAATCGCCTTGTGGATGTAAAGTTCTGAATTTGAATCCAGTGATGAGGTTGCTTCGTCCATTACCAGTATCCGGGAATCCTTGTAGAGTGCTCGTGCAATCGCAACCCGCTGGCGCTGCCCACCTGACAGCCGCAGCCCTGACTCACCGAGCAGGGTATCCTGCCCATGCTGGAGGTCTTTGACGAAGTCGGATATATACGATGCATCACAGACTTCCTTCAGTCTCTCGTGATCAATCGGACTCGTACGGCCATAGGTGATATTGTTTCTCAGCGTATCATCAAACAACAGAATATCCTGGCTCACCAAGGACACATTCTCGCGAAGAGACCTCATGGTTAACTTGTTTATGGATATTCCGTCAATCGTGATTTGCCCTTTTGTAGGTGTATACAGTCGAAGCAACATTGAAGCCAGCGTTGACTTTCCTGCCCCTGATGGGCCTACCAGTGCTACGGTTGCCCCAGCAGGAATATCGAAACCGATATCGCGAACAACTTCTGCAGATTCCGAGCTGTATCGAAACGATACTGACTGAAAGGACACATTGCCAACCACCTTTTCAAGCACCCGGGTTCCAGTGTCGGGCTCACCTTCAAGATCAATCATGCGAAAGATCGAAGTGGCTGCAGCCAACCCGGCCTGGATCACCTCGTTAATTCTCAGCAGATTCTTGACCGGGGCTACGACCATGGTCATGGCTACCAGATAGGAGGTGAATACACCGGGCTTGACTTCAAACTTGAGGGCGAGCCAGATGACCACCGCAACGCCAATACCCATGATCAGGACGATAGTAGGCACACTCAGGGCCACAATCACAACCCGCTTCATGATTTGCTGACGATTGTGGTTATTGGCATTGAAGAACATACTCTTCTCATGACTGTAAGCATCAAACAGCTTTACCACACGATGGCTTTGAAAGACCTGCTTGGCGATATGCGAAATATCGCCAACACTCTCCTGGATACGCATGCTGATTCGTCGAATGCTCTCGCTGGTACGCGCAAAGACAAAAATCGAAATCGGCACAATCACCATGAAGATCAGGGATAGCTGCCAGCTCAGATAAAACATCAGCCCAAGAAGGAATATTACCTTGACCAGATCCTTGAAAACGATTCTGAGCGCACCGCCGCTTGCGCTCGCAACCTGCTCCACATCAAATGTCAAACGGGATACCAGTGAACCGGTTGGTTCACGATCATAAAACTCGGTCGGCGCATGCATCAGATTCTCAAACATGACCTGACGCAAGTCCTGAATGACCTTGCGTGATACCCAGTTCAAGCAGTAGGTGTCGACAAAATCGCCGAACGCCCGTGCGAAGGCAATCAACAGTAATATGATGGGTATGATCTGGATAAAATCGGCATTGCGCCCGACAAAGCCATCATCCATCAGAGGCTGAAGTATCCAGGCAAAACCGGTATCGGCAGCGGCCACCGTGATCATGCCGGCAAGTGCAATCAGGAACACCCCCTTGTACGGCAACATGTGCTTGATCAAGCGCCAATACAGTGCCTTGTTACTGTGTGCTTCTGGGGACTTCGGCATCTGGAGTTACGCCATGGCAGTTGAAGTATCTGCAGGCTTTTTCAGTTCATGGTTAAGGCTGACCTTCTTTCCACACTCGGCGGATAATTGAATTGTTCACGATAGCACTTGCTGAAATAATTTGAGGAATTAAATCCGCAAGATATAGCAACCTCCGAGACTGGCATGCTGGTCTGCTGCAACAATTGGCGGGCCTGAATCAGTCTGAGCCTCTTGTAGTATTCAATTGGACTGCAGTTGAGATATTTGCGAAACAGCCGTTCAAGCTGGCGTCTTGAGACTCCGATATGGCCTGCGATCTCCTCAAGACCCAGCAATTCTTCCTTGTTGGCTTCCATGTAGATTACGGCTTCGGCCAGCTTGGGCTGGCTGCCGCCAAGCAATATCCTTAGTGGCGAGCGCTGTCGGTCATTCTGGCCCCGCACTCTCTCAAGCATGAATTCTTCGGCAACGTCATTGGCCAGAGTGGTTCCATGATGTCGGGCTATGAGATGAATCATCATATCCATCGAGGCGATGCCGCCAGCACAGGTATACCGATTATGATCAATGTTGAACAGGACAGGACTGACGATCAAGCGTGGAAACTTCTCCATCAGGCTTGCCATGTTTTCCCAGTGAATGGTACATCGACAACCCTCCAGCAAACCTGCTTCAGCCAGAATGTAGGAACCGGTGCACAGTGCACCGATGTTGACCTTTTTTTTGGCCTGGATTCGCAGCCAGTTTTGGATCGGTTTGCTGACACGGTCCTCGATATGGATACCGCCACATACGAATACGGTATCGAGATGCCCGCTATTCTTGAGTGCAGAGACCTTGATTTTCAATCCGCAGCTGGAAGTCACGGGATGTTTGGTTTCGCCCAGCAATACCCATTCATAGAGTTCCCTGTCTAACAACCGGTTAGCCATGCGGAGTGGGTCCAGGGCCGCAGCAAAGGGGGTTAGCGAAAACCCGGGAACGAGCAAAAAGCCATAGCGAGTGGGTTGGCTGTATGGTGATAGATATTGCATTGGCAGACACGTTTCAAGCTTAAGCGGATTATCGTTATACTTAGCGCATGACGCAATTCATTCTGTGCGAGTCGTGATAGAAGAGGAAAAGTCTTCGAAATGCTTCTATTATCCGCCATTTGGATCCAATCAAAGCTCCTGTCTTGTCTGGTATGAACCGGCAAGAAAACTGTTCAAGGAGGTAGGCGCAGACATTGATGGCGACCGTATCCGTTTTCCGCGAGGGATGTGCCGAAGCATCATTCAGGAAAATGCACCGTCTGCATTCGAGCAGAAAGCCCGCAACCCAAAGCGCAATATAACGATCGGTGGCAATTCCACAGTATTTGCGCCGGTTTACGGTCCCCCATTCGTCAGGAATCTGGATCAGGGTCGACGTTATGCAACGATTGAAGATTTTCGGAATTTCGTGAAACTGGCCTACATGCTACCCTCGCTGCATCATTCAGGGGGTACGGTATGCGAGCCCACGGATGTACCGGTCAACAAACGGCATTTTGACATGGTTTACAGCCATATCAAATACAGCGATAAGCCTTTCATGGGTTCAGTCACCCACCCTGACCGAGCCGAAGATTCGGTCGAGATGTGCAAGATCCTGTTTGGAGCTGACTACGTTGACCAGAACACGGTGCTGGTCAATCTCATCAATGCCAATTCTCCGATGACCTTTGATGAGACGATGTTGGGGGCATCCGAAGTCTATGCCAGAAGCAACCAAGCCAGCATTGTCTCGCCGTTTATCCTGTCGGGAGCCATGTCACCGGTGACGGTAGCCGGGACCATGGCGCAGATTCTGGCTGAGGCATTAGCGGGTATCGCCTTTACCCAGCTCGTTCGACCGGGATCACCGGTTATTTTCGGGACGTTTTCGAGTTCGATTTCGATGCAATCCGGAGCACCGACATTTGGCACGCCCGAACCGGCACTGGTGATTTATGGCTGTGCTGAACTGGCAAGACGTCTTGGCGTACCTTTTCGAAGCGGTGGATCGCTGTGTGGTTCAAAGATTACGGATGCACAGGCTGCCTACGAGAGTTCGGGCACCTTGTTACCGACACTGATGGCGGGGGTCAACTTTGTTCTTCATGCTGCGGGGTGGCTGGAGGGCGGACTTGTTTCAGGATACGAGAAATTGATCATGGATGCCGACCAGCTGGGCATGATGGAGGTATTCGCAGGCGGCTATGACCTCTCGGAAAACGGCCAGGCCTTGCAGGCACTTCGGGAAGTAGGGCCGGGATCGCATTTTCTGGGCTGTGCACATACACAGGGTAATTTCAAGACAGCATTTTACCGATCATCGGTTGCCGACAACAACAGTTTTGAGCAGTGGGAGGCTGAGGGTAGTCAGGATGCAACAGCCCGGGCGAATGTGATCTGGAAGCGGATGTTGAATGAATATGAAGCCCCACCAATTGATCCGGCGATTGATGAGGCATTGCTCGACTTTATCCAAACTCGAAAGAATTCGTTTGCAGATGCCAACTATTGAGTCCCATTATCTCAGGCAAACAGCCTGTCCAGCCAGAAAAATCCGAAAAATCATGTAGCCCCCGAGAAAACCTGATCATATAGGGGAGGTTTTTGATTCAATCCTGATCGATTAGGGGATTAGTGATTGTGTCCGATAGAGCCATGGCTGTGACTGTCTGGTCGACTCAATAAATATATGCCGGTGCTCGGCCCTGCTGAACTTCTTCTCGTGAAGCTCTGGATAAAGCATATCACAATAGCCTTGAACCACTGCTTCCATTTCAGTTATCGGCCAGTCTTTGCTGATTCAGGACTCTCTGCAGTGGATAGAAAATTGTCGACCAGAACTTTTCGGGGAGATGACAAATTTTTTGGAATGGTTTGGCTTGACAATGATCCAATGCAGCCCGGAATCCACATGTATTTTGCGAACACCCCCGGTTAAAGCGGGAAATCAGGATCGCTTTCTCCGCCTCCTTCGTCCCCCGTCTCCCGAAGCATGCGGTGCGTCGCTGGCCTGCGGCAATTTGACCTGTCTCATCGATATCCAGCAAGGCAATACTCGCACCCTTTCCGGCCGCATTGCCCGCCGAGGTTACCTGCGACAAATCACAGTCGGGGATCATTCCCAAAACCATGGCATATTTCACATCGATATGGGCACCAAAGGCCCCAGCCAATCGGATACGATCGACCTGATTTACACCCATCTTATCCATCAGCAACTTGGCACCGGCATACAGAGCTGCCTTTGCAAGCTGAATCGCCCGAACATCGTTTTGCGTGATCACTATATTCACTGCATTCTTTTCGAACAGCACATAGCTCCAGGTCTTGCCGTCCTGAATAATTCGTTTTGACCGCTCTGAAAGTACACTGTCGATCATCCCGTTCTTCAAGACTATTCCACTCAAATACATCTCGGCAATCACTTCGATAATTCCCGATCCGCAAATTCCGGTAATACCGGCATCTCCAAGCTTTTCAGAGAATTCCTCCTGATCCGACCAGAGATCGCACCCGATTACCTGAAACTTTGGTTCCAGGGTCTCAACATCAATACGTACGCGTTCAATGGCCCCGGGTGCCGCCCTTTGGCCACTACTGATCTGAGCACCCTCAAAAGCCGGACCAGTCGGACTGGATGCTGCCAGCATGCGTGAGCGGTTACCCAGCATGATCTCGGCATTGGTCCCAACATCGACCAAAAGGGTTAATTCGTCTTTCTGGTAAGGTGCTTCGGACAGGGTTGCTGCCGCCGCATCGGCTCCGACGTGCCCCGCGATACATGGCAGTACATAGGCACGAGCACCCGGATGCAGCCGGATGCCGATATCGGACGCCTTGACATTGATCGCACGGTCGGTTGCCAATGCAAACGGTGCACCGCCAAGTTCTACAGGATTAATCCCCAATAGCAGATGATGCATAATGGGATTGCCAACGATTGACATATCCAGAATATCTGTTGCCTCGATTTTGGCGGCTGTGCATAAATCAGCAATTTGTCCCTGCAGGGCCTCACGCACCGCATGGGTCATGTCGACCTCACCGCCCGGATTCATCATCACATAGGAAACCCGGCTCATAAGATCTTCCCCGAAACGGATCTGAGGATTCATGCGGCCTGTTGACGCAATTGCTTCGCCACTTACAAGATCATGGAGATGTGCAGCAATGGTCGTTGAACCGACATCTATGGAAACGCCATAGATGTTGCTCTGGAATCCCGACCATAATGCAATTATCTCCCGCTTCTCGTGCACCGCAACAGTAACCTTCCATTCTCCCTCGCGGAGCGATTTTTGCAGGACGCCAAGTATCGCAAAATCACACTTGAGACCGCTTAGCCCCCACTCGAATTCCAGAGCATCTAAAGTGCGCTCGAGATCGCTGGAAGGTTCATGCATATCGGGTTCCTGAACTTCGACATAGTGCAGGCGGACCGCTGGATTGACACTCATCTTGTGGACATCGAGCCGCTTCCTGACGATCTGTCGATGTGCCTGACTTTCGGGTGGTATATCGATAACTACGTCACCCTGAAGCAGGGCTTGACAGCCAAGACGGCGAGTTGGCAGGGCATCTTCCAGAAAAAACGCTTCTTCGCTTGTTGTGTACCCGGAGAGGTTTTCGGGTTTGGAGTGAATCTGGAATTTGGGGAACTCGCCAACACTCAGTTCAATCTGGCAACGGTCACAAATTCCCCGACCGCCGCAAACCGTATCGAGATCAACCCCGAGTTGCTGGGCCGCGGCGAGCACGGATTTGCCGCCTTGTATCTCTCCTCGCTTCCCTGATGGCGTGAAGACAACCTTCACGAACTTGCAATCCGTCATTTCTCGCAGTGGAGACCCGGCAGTTCTTGGTAGTCGCTCATGTCTTCAATAAATATGTTTTCGATTGATTCAACATGGGTGGGAGTATCCAGTGTTCCGGCCATGATGCTTATGGTATCACCCTTGTGGGGTTTCCAAAACAGGCTTGACCCGCATTGACTGCAAAAACCCCGTTGTGCAATTTCCGAGGAACGATACCAGGCGATCGTTTTATTCTTGAGGATTTCCAGTTGATCCAGATTGCATCGAACGGCAGCCACATAGTGCCCCGAGGTCTTGCGACATTGGCTGCAGAAACAGTTGATGACCCCGCGAATTTCTCCGATTACCCGATAACTGATTTCCCCGCACAAACAACCGCCATGCCGAATCAATGGCAGATCCGCTTTATCGTTCAAGCGACCACTGCCCGGCGCCTGCGGCGTCCGGAACGTCCGTTCCGTGCCTCGACGAACATATCGTGGACTTCTGCTGACTGACGGTATTTTTTCAGCCACTTTACGCAGTTTTGATCATGGCCCATGGCCACATCGGCGGCCATTACACCCTGCATCACCTCTTCATGAAGAGGGTTGGTGATTGCAGAGGTCATGCCCGCTCCGATAACCATGCTAAGAAAGTGCCCATCCATACCCCTGCGGTTAGGAATGCCAAAACTGAAATTAGAGGCCCCACAGGTAGTGTTGACCTTGAGCTCCTCGCGCAAGCGCTTGACCAGATGCAAGACTTGGCGTCCCGCGCTGCTGACCGCCCCGACTGGCATTACCAGGGGATCAACCACGATATCGCTATGATGGATCCCATAGTCGGCGGCTCGCTCGACAATTTTTCTAGCGACATCAAAGCGCTCATCAGGATTTTCCGAGATGCCTGCCTCATCATTGGATATGGCGACCACGGCACAGCTGTACTTTGCGACCAGTGGCAATACCGCTTCGAGACGCTCCTCTTCACCGGTGATTGAATTTAACAGGGGTTTGCCCTGATAGACCTCAAGACCGGCTTCAAGGGCTGCAACAACTGATGAGTCAATCGACAGCGGGACATCGGTTACCGATTGTACGAGCTGAATACATTCGGCAAGAATTTTCGGCTCATCGGCAAGCGGAATGCCGGCATTGACATCCAGCATGCCTGCTCCGGATTGCACCTGGGCTATTGCATCCTGCACGACCCGGGAATAGTCGCCTTGCTTCATCTCCTCGGCAAGAACTTTTCTTCCGGTTGGATTGATGCGCTCCCCTATAATCATGAAAGGCTGCTCAAAGCCGATGCGAACTTCACGGCTCGCTGAACTGATAACGGTATCGGTCATAGCAGTACTCCAAATCTGTCGGTTAAATGGGTAAGATGTTGCTGTAATGGATCATGACACCATGTCCACTTTCTTGTTGTTTCGCGATGGATCTTCATGACCATGCTGCCGAATCAGCTTTTTCAGGCGATCCATACCGTATTCCTGCTCAATGCGGGAAACAGCCGCCTCAACTTCTGCCTTCAAGTCATCTCCACAGGGAACTGATACACGACGCCACTCTTCCAGATAGGCGTCTGTCCCTGAAAGTTCAGCACGCATTGCCGCAGAATCAATTGCAACCGCAAATCTCTCGCTCAACTCGATTTTTTCTGCTTGACGCCGCTGTTTTGCCATGACCTGTGCAGGAATATCTCTCCAGAATACGGTGATGAGGTTGGCCATGCTCATCATTTCCTCACGTTTGCCTGTTGACTCCGGAAGCGGAATGATTGACCACAATCCCGAGTGCCTGATTCAGCATGGCGTCACCGGTAAATTCCTGATGGTATGAAAGCCCAAGAGACTCGGCAGCTTTCCGGGCTTTTCGTTCGGTTGCCGGGTTTTCTTTCTGGGTGAGATAGACCAGTTTGCTGTAGTTTTCGAAGTACTGATCCTTCAGCTCAGGATATCGATCGATGCCAAGGCCTTCGATTATCAAGCGATCAAAGTTTTCAGCCAGATAGTCAGTCAGGTAAAAGGTGCCGATTTCTGATTTATGCAAGGCATGGAATTTTTCGGATCCTGCGAACAGTTCATAGCAATGGGCTCCGGGCAATCGTTCCAGCCCTTCTTCCGCGATCACTTCATCAAGTAGTCCCCCGGTTCCACAATCTGCATAGCCGATAAAGATCCGGGAGAATTGCCCTCGATTTTCTTGGACTTTTTTCCTGACTGCATCGGGGATTTTTTCCGGGCAGTTATGCAGTTCTGCAGGCAGACACTGGAACTGGATATGCCCCCAGTTATTCATGTCGCGCACCCGGACGAGTTCATGAGCAAGAGCACCACAGGCGATCACCAGCAACTTCTCATTCGGGTAAGCAGGGCGTTGTTCACACTGCACGCTCCCGGTCATGCTGCACGCTTCTCGGCGATTTTTGCTTGCGCCGTCTCAACGGCTACCGCGGCATCGCGACAGTAGGCATCGGCACCGATAGCCTTGCCAAATTCCTCATTGAGTGGAGCTCCGCCGACCAGCACGATGTAGTCATCGCGAATTCCTTGTTCAACCAGCGTGTCAATCACCACTTTCATGTAGGGCATGGTGGTTGTCAAGAGTGCTGACATACCCAGAATATCGGGCTTATGCTGCTCAAGAGCTTCAAGATAGCTCTCAACCGGATTATCGATACCTAGATCAATTACCTCAAATCCGGCCCCCTCCATCATCATGGACACCAGATTCTTGCCGATGTCATGGATATCCCCTTTTACGGTGCCGATCACCATCTTGCCGATCGGTTCTGCACCGGTTTCAGCAAGCAGGGGTCGAAGAATTTCCATGCCACCTTTCATGGCATTGGCAGACATCAGGACTTCGGGAACGAACAGGATACCGTCTCGAAAGTCAATACCGACAATCCGCATGCCTTCTACAAGCGCCTCATCAAGTACTTTGGTTGCGGTCCAGTCCCGATCAAGCAAAATCCGCGTACCTTCGACAATCTCATCACGCAAACCATCATAAAGATCATCATGCATCTGTTCTACAAGCTCTTCATCTGAAAGAGCAGACAGGTCGATATCGTCGTATTCTTCTTCGCTCATCGTGACCACCCATAACGATAAAAGCAACCCTTAAAAGCAAGTGCCCTGCGAAGGGTATCCGAAGGACGGGGCATTTTTCGGAATATACAAATCCAACACTATTTTGATGTATCCATTTGCGACACAAAAGGCGGATTTTACGACGCTATTTTGAAGAATCTGGACTTTTGCCGAGCTATTTTGCAGGGAGCCTTACTGAATTGATGATGCGAAATAATCCGGGTTTGTTTTCAGCTATTTCAGCGTTGGAAAGACCCTGCGCTTCATGTGGAAAAACTAGCCAGGATTCTGTGCTATGCAAAAAATAGTCCGGGATTCTTTCGGTGGTATTGTTTTGGGGTTTGTACCAAAGGGTTGCGATTCTGACCTGTTTCGGCATATTGCGGCGGGTGCGGGACTCCAGTTGTTCAATGATTGCTTCGATGCTGCGACCAGAGTCATAAACATCATCAACGATCAAGAGCGCGTTTTCAGCATTCAGATTGTCAACCAGGTAGTCCAGTCCATGGACTCTCACCTTCGGCTTGCTTTGGTAGATGCCTTCATAGAGCGAGGTGCGCACGCTAATGTGGTCGGTTGCGACCCCGAAATATTGCAGCATCTCCTGAACGGCGATGCCGATCGGTGCGCCACCACGCCAGACTCCGACAATGAAGTCTGGCCTGAAGTCGCTTGAGAGGATTTTTCCACCCAGCAGGTAAGAATCTTCAAGCAGTGCTTCGGCGGAAATAAAATGCTTTTGGGTCATGCCGCCGAATGATACACAAAATTGGCTGGTTGGTTGCTATGGTTTGACCTCGGCTTCTGATCAAGCGGTTCGAGTATTTCTGGTGCGGGCGGAGGGAGTCGAACCCTCACTGCCATCAGGCAAACGGATTTTCATACCAACTACGGCTTGCACCGCCCTCATGATTCGAGGTTTGTGGTCTGGACTATCCCTTCGCCATAGCAAGCTTGCCTTAGGCGCTGCCCGTCTAGTCTCTACACCTTCCCTTCCGAAGTCGGGCTTGGCTCGGGATTGCCGTATTTCAGGTTTTTCCGAGTTTGAGCAGTTCTACATTTCCGGTTTCCCGGAAAGCACTCAAATTTTTTTAAGTCCGTTGCGTCTACCGATTCCGCCACGCCCGCAAAACTTGGTCATTACAATGGAAGAGTAGTGTATTTGAAGAGGAATTCGTGTCAATACCTTTTGACCTTGCAATACAGTTCACCGCACATGGCTAATCCAGCTGTCACGATTTTCAGACAGATTTTGAAATTGACCCGCACAATATTCGTCCGTTTGGCCTTGACATACACAATTCGGTTTCCTGATTTCAGACCCTCTGATTATCGCATTTGTACTTCTGTCACTTGCCAGCCAGTATGCATTGGTCGATTTTTCTACTGGCTACGGCCATTCCTGACTCACCAGAATAGTCAGCCAGATCCTTTCCAGCAATGTACTGTGACTTGCTGACAATAAACCGGAAGACGATTGAAAAAGGGCATGAATAGCTGCTTTCAACTTCAGAGAGCTAAACGACAGCACCTGATTATCTCTTCATGGATTCCAACCAGCATGAAAAAGCGGACCATCAATCACTAACGATCATGAATCCTGTTATTCGTTTCTTCCGGAGCATTTAACTCCCGAATTCGTTCAACCGACTGCGCCTGAATGTTTACATGATAAACCTCCGTCTTGGGGAATGCCGATATACGCGACAAAAGAAATTCTGCCTTCTTCCGATATTTCCGCTTGCCCAGAGCCAGAAATCCAATCGCAGAACCATGATGAATTTCTATACCCTCGGGATCCAGTTCCAGAGCACGCTCAAGATGGAAAATTGCATTTTTTTTCTTCGCGCCAAATAGACTCCTGCCCAAAAACGAACCCATAGCTTCAATCAGTCCAGCATGCCAACGGCCCAGGGCATGATGGGCATCGGCATAATTGTCGTTTAACGATATGGCAATTTCGAGGTGTTGTCGAATCCGCTCGACAACCTTCTCATTCATCGCCCTCACCCGCCCGATACCCCGTGCATATTCTCCCATCGCTCTGGCCAACTCAAAATGCCCAATAAAGCTCTTTGAATCAATTTCAATCGCCTTCTCCGCGTAACCCATAGCACGCTGGTATAGCTCACTCCTTTTGCGCCTATCGGCATAATACAATGCATGCACGTTTAGAGAACTCGCCGCAAAGGCAAAGCCACCTGCACCGCCAGCCTTTTCGGCAATTTGAGCAGCATCCAGATAGCGACCTTCGGCATAGGCTATTTCCGCTTCTTGCAGAGTTGCGGCTTTGACATCTCCAACAAGAATGAGCATGGAAAGGATGATCAGGGCCCAGATACTGCTATACCTGCGAAGATGGCGATGCATACAGGGTTTCAGCCGATAGACAATTGCTCCAAATAAAACATTGGATGCCCTCCATAGACCGGCTTCAGTCAACACCCAGTCGATCCAGAAATTCAAGGTCAACGTACTCGGTCAGCTTCTGCGACCCAACTTCAAAAGATCGCCACATTTCAAGAAAACTGACTCCTGTAAGCGGGTGGATATCCTTGGGATATAAATCAGACAATGGCTTAAGCACAAATGCATATTTGCCAATCTCATCTCTCGGTATATTGAACTCAGCACTGCAAAGAGCCCCGTACAACAGCAAGTCAATATCCAGTACCCGATCATCAAACGTTTTCGGACCCTTGACCCGACCCAGAGATTTCTCGATATCCTGCATATGCGCACGAATTTCCCCGACCGATGCGGATGAATGCAAACCAACCACCAGATTCAAAAAAGCCGCACCCTCAAATCCCACCGACTCTGTTTCATACACTGGCGAAATCTCAAGCCGACCATATTCGGCCCGTATAGCCTCCACCGCACTGGCAATATTCCCTTCACGGTCGATATTGCTGCCAAGACCAAGTACCACTCTCATCATGCCTTGCTACTCCGTTCAACAATAATGCCGACATCCCGTGCACCCGTCACAGCACCAAATTTGTTAAGCTTGACCCGACACCATGTCGCTGGAAACTCATCCAGTATAATCCTCGCAATCTCCTCAGCCAGTTTCTCAAGCAGGTTGAATCTTGACTCAGCCACAAAACCCGTCACTCGTTTTGCTACATCCTTGTAACTCAAGGTATCTTGCAGAGAATCCGTTTCTGCCGCCTTGTGGGTTGCATACCCCATATCCAGATCAATTACCAGACTCTGAACAATTCGCTGTTCCCACTCCCAGCAACCGATCACGCAATCGACTTTCAAGCCATGCAAGTAGATAATATCCATAGTTGAATCAGGGCGGTGCTCATGAACTAAATAGCCTTGGTACAATAAGTCGGCTATTTACTTATCGTCAAACCATTGAATTATACACTCCCGATAATTGCCTATCTGATTGGCTCGATTTCCTGCTCAGTCCTGATTTGCAAACTTGCCGGTCTGCCAGACCCCCGAAAAACCGGTTCAAAAAACCCCGGCGCTACCAACGTTCTACGAATTGGAGGCAAACAGGTCGCTTTTCTAGCCTTGCTGGGGGATATTCTGAAAGGTTACTTGCCGGTCATTATGGGAAGTCTGGTCACCGAAGACCCCTTGATTTTGAGCCTTGTCGGTTTGTTCGCTTTCTTGGGGCATCTTTATCCGGTTTTCTTCAGGTTCCAAGGAGGCAAGGGTGTAGCCACTGCCGCTGGCGTCTATCTTGCCCTGGCGTGGCCCGTCGCACTGAACCTAATAGGCATATGGTTGATAACCGCATTTCTTCTTCGATTTTCATCGATCGCATCGCTGACCGCGGCCATCTCTGCGCCGGTGCTAATTGAAGTGTACCTGCAGGATATTTCCTATACCCTACCCTGCATCCTGATCGCCACCCTGATCTTTTGGCGACACCGTGCAAACCTGTTGCGCCTGAAAGAGGGTACTGAAAGCAGAATAAAACTGAAACGACCCCGGCAGTGACTATATTTAGCACTGAAACCCATCTTTCTGCTTTGACCATGTCAACCCCTAAAAATCAGACAACTTGGATACAATCTCGCCATTCTCTAGATACAACACTTTTCCAGTATTTTAAGTAACCTTGACCATTCTGTCTGAACTTCTAGAAGAACGCGGAGTGCTGCTCGCCGATGGCGCGACCGGATCAAACCTTTTCAGAATGGGCCTGCAGTCCGGCGACTCGCCCGAACTGTGGAATGCTCTGTTTCCTGACCGCATTGCAACCAACTATCGAAGCTTCATTGAAGCAGGATCAGATTTAATTCTGACCAATAGCTTTGGCGGCAATCGTTTCCGTCTCGGCCTTCATGATTCATCAGATCGAGTCCATGAACTCAATATCAAGGCTGCCAACATAGCAAGAGCCGAGGCCGGCAAAGCATCAAAACGCATTATAGTGGCTGGTTCAATCGGACCCACTGGCGAAATCCTGGAACCGCTCGGCTTGCTCGGTATCGAAAGCGCAGCAGAAGTATTCTCTGAACAGGCCCTGGCGCTAAAGAAGGGGGGTGTTGACCTGCTTTGGATTGAAACCATGTCCTCGCTCGAAGAAGCCGAAGCAGCACTGAAAGGCTGCTCCAAAACCGGCTTGCCCACAGTCCTTACATTCAGTGTAGATACCAATGGCCGAACCATGATGGGGTTAACCCCCGCCGACATTATCAAGTTCGCATCAGAAACCACACGTCAACCCCAGGCCGTTGGCGCCAATTGTGGAATTGGTGCTGCCGACCTCGTTGCCAGCCTCATCAATATGCATAGTGCTGGCAATAATCTCTCCTTTTCAACGATAATAATCGCTAAGGCAAATTGCGGTGTACCTGAATATATTGACGGAGAAATTGTCTATAGTGGAACAGAAGATATCATGTCGGACTATGCCCGTATTGCCATGGATGCCGGAGCTAGAATCATTGGAGGCTGTTGCGGAACAACACCTAGCCACATTCGCGCAATGCGCGTAGCCATTGATACACACCAGAGGGGCAATCTGCCCGATATTGATAAAATCGAAACCAGCTTGGGCCCAATCACAGCAGGCGCTCGTTCACAGATGCTCGGCGATCTCAGTATTGCCGGGGGTGCAAAACGCCCTCTGCGAGAACGCAAATCAAGACGCCCCCGTCGGAATCCATAGCCCTGCTCACTCAAACCCAAATCAAAGCTGAAAAATCCTAGATGCCATGAAAACCGCCTACATCTATGATCCCATCTTCCTGACTCATGAGACCGGTATAGGGCATCCCGAAACAAGCCATCGACTTGTATCGGCACACTCCCACTTGACCTCTCAGGACTTCTACAAAAAGCTCAATCTCTTCAACCCGCGCGATGCTGAAATCAAATGGATTCAAACCATTCATCAACCGGGCTATATTGAACGAGTCAAGTCATCCTGCGAGACCGGCATGAACATGATCGATACCCCGGATGTCCAGGTCTGTCCTGAATCGTACAATGTCTCGCTCAAGGCGGCAGGCTCCCTCCTGGAGTTGGCTGATCAAGTCATGCATGGTGAAGTTAGTAATGGATTTGCCATGGTACGCCCACCCGGACATCACGCTGAAAACTCGACAGCCATGGGCTTTTGCTTGTTCAACAGCATCGCCATTGCAGCTCGCTATCTCCAGCAAAAATACGACCTCAAGCGAATTTTGATCCTCGACTGGGATGTTCATCATGGAAACGGCACTCAACATGCCTTTGAAGAAGATCCGAATGTGTTCTATATCAGCCTGCACCAGTATCCGCATTACCCTGGAACTGGCGCCCTCTACGAAACTGGTACCGGAAAAGGAGAAGGAACGACCCTGAACTGCCCCATGAACGCAGGACTTGGAGACGATGCCTACCGAGAGGCCTTCAAGGATAAAATTCTGCCTGCCACTCGCAATTTCAACCCTGATGCAATCCTGATCTCTGCCGGGTTTGACGCTCACCGTGCCGATCCCCTCGCTAGCATCAGGCTTGATACCGAAAGCTATGGATGGATGACCGAAGAGATGATGTCCATGGCCGACAAGTACTGTGAAGGAAGACTGATTTCCGTGCTTGAAGGGGGCTACGACTTCAATGCCCTAGCCGAATCAATCACCGAACACGTCCGGGTATTGAGTCAGTCCTGAAAATTTTCCACTGCTTCCTCAAGCGTCTGCCGATTAATCACCGGAATGTAAGTCAAGTTCTGACCCCGGTAGGCTTTCTTGATCATGGCTTCAAGATTCGGGCGTTTCTCGGCAGGAGTTTCCCCCTTGCCGATCCCACCTCCAAACTCGATAATCCTGGTAATTTCCAACTCTTGCAAGGTCAGCAGATTGCGATACCAAAGCACCGGATTGAACAACTGAAAAAATAACTTGGCCCGGATTGATTCTGCATCAGAATCATGCACTCCCCCTGAATAATTTGACAACACCTTGACATCACTGGCCATAAGCGCTGTCTGTGCTAGCTCCTTACGAAACCGTTTACCTGCCTCAACCATATAAAAGGTATGAAATGCCCCTTCCGTCTTTAACCTGGCACTTCTGCGTTTTGGGAATCGCTCAGCCATATCCTTGACCAATTCATCCAGATCCTCTTCACGACCACCTACCACCGTCTGCTCAGGCAGGTTACAGGCCGCAATTCCGCAAGCATGACGATTCGCCAAACTTTGCGCAGACTCAAGATCAAGCATCAGAGCTTCCATTTCCCCTTCTCCGTACTCTCCCATCAACTCTCCACGCGACTTGACCAGCTTCAATGCCTCGACATAACCCAGTATTCCTGCACAAACTAGTGCAGAATATTCACCTAGACTGTGCCCCGTTGCTACAGCTGGCTGAATACGTCCATCACTCAAGCCACAAAAAAGACGATAACAAGCGATTGAATGAGTCAGTAAGGCAGGCTGGGTAAATCTTGTGCGATGGATACTCCCATCTTGATCTTCAAAGCAGAGCTTCGGCAAATCATATCCCAAAGCTTCGCTCGCTTCACTATAGGTCTTCCTGACCTCCGGATACGTCTCAAACAAGTCCAGGCCCATACCAGGATACTGAGAACCTTGACCCGGAAACAGGAATGCAGTATCTTTATCCACTATGGTTTCTCTCCTGTGTCTGTATCTGAATTGCCATTTTTCTCCTGCCATCAATCGGACAGAAGTTCGTGCCATATTGCGCTGGCCTGAAGTCTGAATTTTATCCTAATGGTCAAAATGTCGAAAAGTCTTTTGGGGGGTGCTACAGGAATCAAGTCACATAGTACTGGCACATCCTTTTGTAAATTACCCACTGCCAGCTCCTTGACACCATGAGCACTGTAATTGATGGAAAATCTCTTGCCAGGACACTTCGCTCTCGCATAAAGCAGGCAGTCAGTGAGCTTCAGGTAGAACATAATGTTGTGCCTGGGCTTGCAGTCGTTCTGGTTGGCGAAGATCCAGCAAGCCAAGTCTATGTCAGATCCAAAGCACGCCAAACTGTTGAAGTTGGCATGCAGTCCTTCGAGCATCGATTGTCCGATAACACATCCGAAGGCAATCTTGTTCAACTGGTCGAGGAGCTAAATCAGAAAATGGAGGTGAACGGTATTCTTGTACAGCTTCCACTGCCCGGACAAATAAATGCAGAACGCATTATCAACACCATCAGTGCAAATAAGGATGTCGATGGCTTTCATGTTGAAAACACCGGCCGTTTATCCATCGGTGCTGATTCACTGATTCCCTGTACCCCGGCTGGATGTCTAATGTTACTCAAACACGCTGTAGGCGATTTATCTGGACAGAATGCAATTATTCTTGGTCGATCAAATATCGTTGGCAAGCCAGTCGCCCAATTATTATTGCAAGAACATTGCACGGTAACAATTGCTCATTCGAGAACCCGTGACCTGCCCTCTATATGTCGCCAGGCAGATATCGTCATTGCAGCGGTAGGGATACCTGAAATGGTGAAAGGTGACTGGATCAAGCCTGGAGCAACCGTCATTGATGTCGGAATTAACCGAATCACCGATGAGTCAGAAAACGGCAAACTGGTCGGAGATGTCGACCATGCATCAGTCTCAGAGGTAGCTGGAGCAATCACGCCCGTACCAGGCGGCGTGGGTCCGATGACCATAGCATGTCTGCTCCAGAACACAATCATCGCAACCTGCCGGCAACGACAGATCAAGATTCCGGAAGCAATCAGTTAGTCAATCCCACCAAGCTTAAAAATGGAATAATCATGCTGGCAGAGATTGTGACATTCTGCTCTCGTCAGCCCGGAGCAAATCGGCTCCTTACACACCTAAGCTCCTTTTGAAAGTGCCACTGCAATGCAGTTTTGCCATTATCACACTGTCGATAAAAATCACCCCAGATTCAGGGGTGATCCTTTCGGCAAAAAGCCAACATGGTTGAGAAAATATAACTGTTCCTGCCTTCTCCGATCAAGAATAGAGGGACATTTCCTGCACCGGCGTGAAACAGATTTTTCAGGGAATTGGCAACTTCTTGCCCTTCGCTGTACTTCATCATTTGCTAATGCCGGCCCAGTAAATATACTCGAATCATCGGATTAGATAGACAGTCAACTCTTGCAGCTAAACGAAATGCTGGTGGGCCCGGCAGGACTTGAACCTGCGACCAATGAATTATGAGTCAAGCGTTCTATTTGCTTCGCAAAAAGACCGACTCGCACACTAATATTTATTTACCGTTTGCATATTTTGTTTAGTTTTTAGCGAGTTACCTTTCAATAGTCTGTTGGGTAATTTATCAACAATGCATAATGTAAACAACTCTATTCCCAAGGTCAACTGGTTCTGTCAATTTTTTTCCAGGCGGGATTCGAGCCTGTTGCCCGTTCTCAAAGGGTCGGAGATACTGGCTCAAAAAAAGAACAGCGAGTGTGTTAAATCCATCCGACAATCCTCTGGCTTGCCGGACTCTCTTTTTGATCTGTATTACGAATGTTCGATACTTGAAGTTGCCGAGTTGCTGCAATCGACGCCCGGCTCTGAAGGCCATCATCATGCGTGGCCAGGCGGGCTCATCACACATGTGCTCGAATCAGCAGCGAACTCACTTCGATTTCGCAAACAAATCACATACCCGGCTGGCGGGGAAGCAGAGGAAAAAGAGAAGAAGCGTGATTTATTCACGTACGCGGTGTTTGCCGCTTCCATACTGCATGACATAGCGAAGCCTCTGACCGATCAGCGGATTGGCATTTACAACCGCTGGGGACAGTATTTGCGGGACTGGAACCCAGCTGTTGAGTTGATTCGGGATGTGCCGAAGGCGAAATACATCCGAATTGAGTTCCGGCAAAATCGAGTTTACACCCACCATCAGAATTCCTCTCTTTTGTTCGCACTGAGGGTATTGCCGTCATGTGGATTTCAATGGATAGAAAGTGATGCGGAAATATATGGTGAATTTGTGGATTCATTTTCATCAGATCCCGTAGGTCAGATTTACCAGCTCGTGAAGAAAGGGGATCAGCTGTCTGTATCACGTGCGCTGGGAGCACAGCGATTGCCGGCTTTTGCAGGCAGTGGAGAACGTCCGCTCTGGATGAAGATCAGGACTGCATTGCGGCAGTTGATCAAGAGGGGAGATCTAACGCTCAATCGGGGTGGGGCGGCCGGGTGGGTTGATTCGAGAGGGGTTTGGCTGGTTAGCAAGCGGGTGCTGGATGCGATCAGGGAATACCTTCATAAGGAAGGTCATACCGGTATACCTGGGGACAATAACCGGCTGATGGACGTTATGAGTGAAAGTGGGTTGGTGGTGCTGAACAACGAGGATAGGGCTATCTGGAGATGTTTTGTCATTTCCGAGAGCTGGCAATCGGATGTTCCGTTAACCCTGCTTCGATTTTGTCACGACGATATCTGGAACGATCCATCTGC
>JAPYNK010000105.1 GCA_028285825.1 Arenicellales bacterium
ATCGGACCGGTTCCAAAATTAAACAGAACCAATGCCGCAATCAGGGTTGTGATGTTTGCATCCACAATGGTAGACAGTGCACGGTCATAACCCAGGTGAATGCTGGCTTGTGGAGTATTGCCATTTCTTATCTCTTCGCGTATGCGTTCAAAAATCAGTACGTTGGCGTCCACCGCCATGCCAACTGTCAATACAATTCCGGCCACTCCCGGCAGGGTCAGCGTTGCCTGCAGGAGCGAGAGTACAGATACGATCAACACCAGATTCAGACTGAGCGCAATGAGGGCTACCACACCGAATATTCGGTAGTACATAATCATGAAGATCATGACCAGTGTCAATCCAACAATAATGGAAAGCATGCCCTGATCAATGTTGGCCTGGCCAAGACTTGGACCAACCGTGCGCTCCTCGATGATTTCTACGGGTGCAGCCAATGCACCGGCACGAAGCATTAAGGCCAGGTCGCGGGCTTCATTTATCGAACCGATTCCCTCGATCTGATAGCGTTTGCCCAGCTGGGCTCGAATCACCGGCGCTGTCAGTACCTCTTCGATACGATCCGTCACTCTCTCCGGCAATCCCTGATCATCGAGGACCGGGTTTCCGTCATCATCGGTGCGGGTCCGAGATACGATCTCCTGATAGACCACTGCCATGCGGTTGCCGATATTCTCGCCCGTGATGCGACTGTTGATGGTCGCTGCCGTCGAGTCTAGCGTTATACTGACAATTGGACCGCCGTTTTGGTCAAGGCTAGCCGCAGCATCAATAATGTTATCGCCGGAATAGATAACTCGCTTCTCAAGCAAAATTCGCCGCCCATCCCGGAAGCGATACAATCGCGAGCCCGGCGGGGATTGACCCGCTTCAAGTGCGGCTGCATTATTTTGCTCATCGACCATCCGCATTTCAAGAGTGGCCGCCCTGCCCAGAATTTCCTTGGCCCGCGCAGTGTCCTGCACTCCCGGTAATTGAACGATGATGCGGTCCGAACCCTGTTGCTGAACGATTGGCTCAGCCACCCCAAGCTGGTCGACCCGATTTCGAAGTGCCACCCGGTTCTGCTCAAGAGCAGCTTCCCGGATCTCGTCAATTCGTTCGGAACGCAATGAAATAAGCAGCGCTCCTTCATCGGTGGCTGCATTCTCGATTTCGAACTCCTGGAAATCCTGTTCCAGGATTTCAGCAGCTTCCTCTCGCTGCTCCGGGTTCCGAATATCAGCAAGAATGGTCCCATCCTCGTTAGCCACAATTCTTCGGTAGCGAATACGCTCCTCGCGCAAGGCCGAACGGATGCCATCCACCGAGTTCTGTATCTGCCTTTGAATTGCACTGTCCATATCGACCTGAAGCAGAAAGTGCACTCCACCGCGGAGATCAAGTCCCAAATACATCGGCAGTGCCCCTATGTCAGACATCCAGTCAGGAGCATTTGGCAGTAATGTCAAGGCAAGCGAATAGGCATTTCCAAGTTCCGCCTCCAGTAACTTTTTGGATTTGAGCTGAATTGCCGTCTCATCAAAATGGATTTTGATATTGTTCTCATCCTGAGACAGAGACTTGAATTCAAGGTCATTGCCGTTCAGGATGGTTTCTACCCGCCCCAGCAGGTTGCTATCCAGAGAAAGTCCGCGAGCTCCTCGTATCTGGATTCCCGGATCGCTGCCAAACAAGTTTGGCATCGCGTAAAAGATGCCGACTGCAACGACTACGGTTACGACCAGGTATCTCCACCATTCAGTTTGATTCAACATGCACTGATCTTGTTAACGACTTCAGGGTAAAGACACAAGGATAGCGGTTGAAGAAAAATCAATCGGGCTTCGATAGCTTTTTCTTTTTTCCCGAGGCAGAAGCATCAAAATTCACAGTCCCCATGGGCATCATTTGAGCAATTGCATTTCTCTGGATTTTCAATTCGACTTGCGATGCAACCTGGACTGTCAGGAAGTCATCATCAATATTGCGAACCACGCCAAGAGCTCCACCATTGGTCACGATTTCATCGCCAACCTCCAAAGAAGAGATCATTTCACGATGCTGTTTGGCTCGTTTTTGCTGTGGGCGGATCAAGAGGAAATAGAATACCACGAAAATCAGTATCATAGGCAGGATGCCGATTAGCCCTCCCCCGCCTTCTCCAGCTTGTGCCCACGCGTTTGAAATAAAAAAATCAGTCATTTATCTGGATGAACCCTCACCAAGTTTCTGCTGCATGAAATAATTTCGGATTGCGGATTATGCCACAAATTCCACGATCATGAGGTGTCCCCAGCTAAATATGCTCTACCATGGAAAAGCATTGAAGCACTGCCCCTAAAATACTCCTTGCGTGCTGTTGGCATACATCAGCAGATGCATCTCTCGCGAATGACGAGACGGCCTTTTGTACACACCCGAGCACCCTGAAATATCACCGTGCCACTGCCAATGACATCATTGGGGACTCATTGCGGCATTCAAGGAAACCCCGCATCCAGGTTGAGCAACATCCATAAGGTACAGTCATCGAGTTGCGCCGGATCAACAGGTCGCGATTGCACAAACGTTATTCCGCTCATAAGGCGAACGTACTGTTTGTACAAATCAGGCAAGGACCGATGATGTTTCGCTATTCACCGCACTGGAAACGAGGATCGCTGATCGCCAT
>JAPYNK010000106.1 GCA_028285825.1 Arenicellales bacterium
GCAAAAAACCAGTTGGCAACGTAAATGTGCGGAACTTTCCTTTTCAGGATTGTGCCAAAGAAGACAATTGCATAAGAGGCCCAGATAACCGTGATCAGAATGTCAATGGGCCATTCCAGTTCAGCGTATTCCTTGCTGGTGGTAATTCCAAGGGGCAGCGTGATCGCTGCCAATACGATAACCGTTTGCCAGCCCCAGAAGGTCAACGAGGCAAGAAAGTCTGAAAACAGCCTAACCCCGCAAGTTCTCTGGACTACATAGTAGGAAGTGGCGAACAGCGCACAGCCACCGAAGGCAAAAATAACGGCATTCGTATGCAGGGGCCGCAGTCGGCCAAATGTAAGCCATGCAATGTCGAAGTTCAGAGCAGGCCAGGCAAGTTGCGCTGCAATGACTACTCCTACCAGCATGCCAACAATCCCCCATACCACAGTCATTATGGCAAACTGCTGAACAACCTTGTTGTTGTACTTGACTGTCTCGTTCATGATGGGTTAGTGCGTGAATGCAGGGCCAACTCCGAAATCCCATAGTATGACAGAAGCCGCTAGCGTTGCTACCAGCGATACCAAACTGGCTGCCAGAACTGCACTTGCAAACAAGAAGCCCTGTTGCTCGGATATGTTCATGATGATGGGCACCCCTCGGTAGAGAAGGTAAACGGCATAGGTCATTCCTGCCAAGCCTATCAGCAGGTTTATCCATAATTCAGGGTAAAACTGGGCAATACCGCACAAGAGAAGGGGAATTGCTGAAAATATCGCGAGCGCCAGGCAGCGGGCAAAAGGTTGACGCTCTCCGTAAGTGGAAGACATCCAGTGAATGAGCTGGGCGATAGCATAAAATGCGGCCAGCAGAGCAATAAAATAAAGAATCGAGATTGGGAGCGCGCTGTCTGGAGTGAGTTTCACAGGAGGATTGTTGCCGACCTGCCAGCCGTGGTGGGTGGTGCCATAATAACCCGCTAGCGGGGGAATCAAGGATAACGGAACAATGACCTGAATATACAGGGCTGAAACCGATAGGGTTTCAGAGCTTAGGGCTCGCCAGACTTGCTCGGGCTTGCTGAAAATGGTGAAAACGTATTTGAACATTGTCTCCGTCTTACTTTTACTGGATTGAAGCGGTCTTCCGACAAGGCGTTGACTTTTCATGCCGTTCTGATTTTGGATTGTAGTATTAAGTTGCAGGTAAACTCAACAGAAATCTTTCAGGCATTTTGGTTTGAACATGCAAAGACTCGAGCATTCGGCTATTGAGGACCCGGTTGAACTATCTCCGGCTTTGGCCGAACGCTATCTGCAAAGGCTGGATGAAAAACGAACCCAGGTTGTTATCAGCATCTCTGGAATTACCTGTGGCGGATGCATACGGAAGATAGAGTCCGAATTGGCCAAGGTTCCGGGCTTGAATACGGTTTCCGTAAATTCTGTCAGTCAGCGGGCAACTGTCAGTTTCGAGCATAAAACCCTGACCATTGAGGGAATTATCAACAGGCTCAAGGATATGGGTTATCCGTCATGCCCTTATGAGCCCAGGCAGCAGGAAGTCATGATCGAGTCTGAGCGTCGGCAGGCATTGCTCAGGATAATGGTTGCTGCAGCGCTTGGAATGCAGGTCATGATGATAGCGACAGCGCTGTATTTTGGCGAGGCTCAAGGAATGAACGAGTCCTTGAGAGGCATGCTTGAGCATGTCGCATTGCTGTTGACCATTCCGATCATGCTGTTTAGCGCAAGACCATTTTTCCTGCGGGCATGGAATAATGCGAAGACTCGCCAGGCGGGTATGGATGTTCCGGTCTCTCTGGCACTGATCGTGGCCTTTCTCGGTAGTGCATGGACAACAGTAGGCAACCCAGGACAGGTTTACTACGAGTCCATTGCAATGTTCGTGCTGTTGCTCTCATGTGCGCGTTTTCTTGAGCTGTCAGCGAGGCGGCGCAGTTTGGAAACCGTCCTCAAAATTGAAAAGTCCATTCCGGAGAGCGCCATGCTTTTGGCTGACGGTCGGATGACTCGGGTTGATGTTCGTGAAATAGAAATTGGTGATCAGATTGTTGTCCAGCCCGGAGAGATTATTCCTGTGGACGGCACTATTGCAATGGGTCATACCATTGCTGATGAATCGCTGTTGACTGGAGAAGGTCGTCCTGTCATGAAGACCGAAGGCGTTCAGGTTGTTGCGGGCAGCGTCAATCTCGAATCCCCGATTCATGTGCTGGTTACTGCAGCTGCTTCGGGTTTTGCCGTCAACCGGATCATGCGTTTGGCTGAAACTGCGCAGGCCAGCAAGTCCCGAACTGCCTTGCTGGCGGATCGGATTGCGTCCCATTTCATTGTTGGCGTCCTTGTCCTGGCATTTATTTCAGGCGCTGCATGGTGGGTGATTAACCCCGCTCTCTGGCTGGCTGTGCTGATTTCAACATTGGTGGTGGCTTGTCCCTGTGCACTTTCCCTGGCCACGCCCACGGCTTTCGTTGCAGCGATGGGCAGGCTGTCGCGCCAGGGAATTGTCACCATGAAAAGTGAATTTCTGGAAAACATGTGTTCGCTTGACCAGGTCGTGTTTGACAAGACTGGCACCCTGACCATGGGCATGTTTGAGTTGAAGGCTATTGAGGTACCTGAAGGCTGGCAGGAATCACGGGTGTTGTCCCTTGCGGCCTCGCTCAACCGGCATTCACGCCATCCGTTTGCCAAGGCCTTCCGGGATGCAGCCGAGAAGAATGAAGACTCTGAATATCTTGAAATCGAGAATTTAACGTCCAAAACCGGTTCTGGAATCATTGGCTCATATCAAGGAGAGGAGATCGCAATCGGATCTTCCCGACTGATTGGCTCCCTGGTATCGGGCCATGATGCCTTGCTGGACAAGGATTTTGAAACAGGTAACAGCGTGTGCTATCTGGCCTGTGGTGGACGGGCGGTTGCGAGGTTTGAGCTTGACGATACGTTGCGAGAAGACGCAAGGGACGTTATTCAGGAGCTGAAGGGCAGGGGCCTGGATTTGATCATGCTGTCAGGGGACAGCAAGGATGCGGTAGAGCGAGTAGCGAAAGAGACCGGAATTGACGATCATCATGCCGAGATGTCGCCCAACGAGAAACTCGAGTTTGTTCGTCAGCGAATTGATGGCGGAAAACGGATAGTCGTGGTCGGCGATGGACTCAATGATGCGCCAATGGCTGCGCTTGCCAATGTTTCAATTGCCATGGGCGAGGCCTCTGACTTGACCCGCCTTCATTCGGATGCTGTTTTGCTGAATGGCCGGTTGACCGAAATTCTTGAAGTTATTGAGGTTGCATGGCGGACTCGCAGAACCGTTCGTCAGAACATGTCATGGGCGATTGGCTACAATCTTCTGGCGATTCCATGCGCCGTATTTGGCTTGATACCGCCCTGGCTTGCGGCCATCGGCATGTCCACCAGTTCACTGATTGTGAGTGGCAACGCACTGAGAATGGGTCGATTGCAATCCCGCCGTGAAAGGGAAGTCGGGGCCTGATTGGCTGCATGGATATTCTGTATCTCATGATTCCGTTGTCCCTGCTGCTAGTCGTCTTGATTGTGGGCGGTGCAGTCTGGGCAGTCCTGACCGGGCAGTTTGATGATCTGGACTCGCCGGCACACCGAATTCTGGAAGATGATGAAGAGTGATGACCGGCGTCATGAGGGCTGCAAATACTGCTTCGCTGACAACCGAATTCCCCCAGGCCTGTCCAGTTCGAGTGAAAAACCAGTGAGAAACCGCCATTAAATATTTTGATTAAATTAAAAATATTGTATTCCTTGCTTGAATCAGAATATCTAATGGAAAAATCCGGCCAAGTTAATGTATCATATCCATTCATTTAATTATTGTGGCACGTAAGAGGATGCTTACTTATGAAAAAAACCATAGACCCTCAGAAAATCCGGGGAGAACTCGATTTTTCTGACCTATCCGAGAAAGACAGGTCGCTGGTAGAAGATGCGGTCAAGTCTGGATATTCAAGACGTCATGTCCTCAAACTCATGGCGGTCACCGGCGTATCTCTGGCGACTGCACAGAATTTACTGAGCACAGGCGGACAGGCGATGGCCATGACTCCAAAAAAAGGCGGGTCAGTCCGGGTTGCGTCAAATATTCATGGCCCGGACGATCAGCTGTTTCCCCAGCAGTTCACTTCAAACATCGACTATTTCAGGGGTCGGGCAACATACAATGGGTTGTGTCAGTTGGGTGAAGGCATTGTTCCCCAGCCTGAGCTTGCAACAGAGTGGTCACCCAATTCAGATGCCACCGAGTGGACTTTCCAGCTGCGCAAGGGTGTGACCTTTCATGATGGAACGCCCTTTACGGCAGATGATGTCGTGTACACCATGAATCGACACGTAGCAGAAGACTCGACATCGACGATCAAGTCCGTACTTAGTTCAGTAAAGGAATGGAAAAAGGTCAATAGCCATGAGGTGAAAGTAGAGATGCATTCACCAAATTCCGACCTGCCTATCTTGATGGGCCTTTTTCAGTCGAAAGTCGTGAAGAACGGTTCTACCGGGGATGGTATTGGAACCGGACCCTTCGTTCTCGAGTCCTTTGAGCCGGGCATCAAGTCGTTACACAGGAAAAACCCGGATTACTGGCGAGATGGAGCCAATCTGGACAGCATTGAAATTACTGCAATTACAGATTCTGCTGCACGTGCCAATGCATTGCTGGCGGGTGACGTTCAGTTGATCGTTGCTGTTGATCCCAAGTCATTCCGGCAGATTGAAACCACCGAGGGTGCCGAATTACTGTCAACACCTGCCGGCGTACAGCTTGGAATTTGCTGTCTGAAGAGTACTGAACCGGGTTCCAATGATGATTTTGTCAAAGGTCTGCAGTACATTCAGGATCGCGAGCGAATCGTTGAGAAGATTTTGCGTGGCAAGGGCTCGGTAGGCAATGACACGCCGATCATGTTCGCTCATGGCAGGGATTTCTGTGAAAATCTTCCACAGCGTGAATTCGATCCGGACAAGGCGAAATTTCACTTCCAGAAGTCAGGGTATACATCGGCTGAACTCTACATGGCGCCTGTTGCATCTGGCATAGAGGATATGTGCCTGCTGGCGCAGGCCAATGCCGCAAAAATTGGATTTGATCTCAAGGTCAAGAAAGTTCCGGCTGATGGCTACTGGGGTGCGGTATGGCTAGTCGAGCCCGTCAACGTGGTGACCTGGCTGCCTCGGCCTACTGCAAATTCCCAGATCGCGATTCAGTTTGCGCCGGGTGCTGCATGGAATGATTCACACTGGCACAATGACCGACTGGGCGAGTTGCTGAAACTGTCTCTGGCAGAAACGGACGTGGATAAACGGGAGGCCATGTACTGTGAGATGCAGCAGCTCATTCATGATGGCAGTGGCATGGTAATCCCGGCATTCTCGAACATTAACGATGGCGTTGCTTCCAATGTCAGGGGGGTACCGAATTTGCCCCTTGGCAATTTAGGTGGAGCAGAATGGCCTGAATTTATCTGGCTGGCCTGATCGCCACTTCATTTTTGATGTCATAGTCATTCCCCGCGGGAAGCCAGAATTTCCGCGGGGAATTTTTTCAGAGGGCTGCCATGAGGCCTGGATCAGCCTGCACAGCAAGGACAGGCGGGATTTCGGTTTAACTTCATGTGCTGCCAGTCCATCGTCTTGCAATCAAGTAACCAGACAACCCCGCACAAGGCTGGATTTCCAAGAAGTACATTCATGGCTTCCATGGCCTGCATGCTGCCGATAATGCCAACCAGAGGTGCAACGACACCTTCCATCTCGCAGGTCGCACTTTCAATGTTCCGGTCGGGGTAAAGACACTGATAGCAGGGGCTTTCTGAATTTCGAGGGTCAAAAGAAGTGACTTGCCCCTCCCAGCGTACCGCCGCACCCGAGACAAGTGGAGTTTGCGTTTGTCTTGAGACGTCGTTTAGCTCAAAGCGGGTTGGAAAATTGTCTGTGCAATCCACGATCAGCGAGACATCCTGGACCTGTTCCAGAAAGTCATCGTAATCCAGCGCATAATCGAGGGTCTCAACATGAATGTCTGGATTAAGTGCGCGTAATCGGTTTGCGGCTGATTCAGCCTTGTGTTGCCCGATATTTGCATGTTCATGGATAATTTGTCGTTGAAGGTTGGATTCATCGATATGATCAAAATCGGCGACGCGTATGGAGCCAACCCCTGCAGCCGCCAGATATAGGCCAACCGGTGAACCCAGACCACCCATTCCGATAACAAGGACCGAAGAATCACGGAGTTTCTCCTGCCCTTCAATGCCGATTTGAGGCAAGCGTATCTGGCGACTGTAGCGCTCCCTAAACCTGTTTTGATTCATCGCAAAACCCCGAATCAGTACCTCTCCACATTATAAGCGTTGCTCGATTGAAACAGGTTCTTCAAAGTGAAATGCAAATGAATTCCCGGAAAGCCTCTCCAGAGAGAGTTAGAAGTTATGGAAAATCTGATATCAGCTTTAATCAGGGCAAATTTTTTCAAGAAGCATGAGATGGATTCGGTATGATGTGCACCAGTTGTGCAATATCCAGCTGGATTTCAGGCGAGTTTTTCTTCTCGTCAGGGAGAATCTTCGGGCTGGTTCCGAAGAGGTGTCAGGAGACACCCTAGGGGAAACTTGAATTGGGATAAACAAGTAATTTCGGTATACTTCACTCCTTAAAATACCGAAAGCAGTAAATCACGAATAAGATGGAGTCTGGCATATGAAACGAAATGGCAATGGCAACTTGTCCGACCTGGGTTTTCTCAGCGGCGGAAACATACACTATCTCGAGTCGCTGTATGCAGAATCCATGAACACGGGAGAGACAGTCCCATCTGACGACTCCATCATTCGCTGGCGCTCCGTTTTTGAATCACTGCCAGCCATTTCCGTACCCGATGCCAAGCTGGAAGGTTCGAAAACTTGGCTTGAGACAGCCGAGCACAAGCAGGAACGAGTAGCTCGCCTGATCATGACCTACCGCATGCAGGGACATCTCCGTGCTGATATTGATCCAATAGGCATCATGCCAAGAGGCGAAGCGACTGAACTGGACTTGACTGATTACGACTTGAATGAAGTGGATCTCGACAGCGAATTCGATATTGGCGGCATGGGGCCGGGCGGCAGAATGCCGCTTCGCAATATTCTGTCATTTCTGCAAAAAGTGTACTGCGGATCTATCGGTTATGAAATCAACCATATAAATTCCAGGGAAAAGCGCTTGTGGCTATGCAGACAGGTTGAATCGCAATTCCCCGAAAATTTCTGTACCGTCGACGAAAGACTCAAAACCCTCGAGAGGCTCGTAGCTGCCGAAGGACTCGAAAAATATCTGCATACCAAATATGTTGGCCAAAAACGCTTTTCCCTCGAAGGCGGCGATTCACTGATTCCCATGGTGGCTGATCTGGTCCAGCAGTTCGGTGCCAAGGGTGTAAGGGAAGTGGTCATCGGCATGGCGCACCGAGGTCGCCTCAACGTACTGGTCAATATACTTGGCAAGTCCCCAAGGGAACTGTTCAGCGAGTTCGAGGGAAAATACGATTTTGAAGATGATGAAACAAGTACCGGCGATGTGAAATACCATCAGGGTTTTTCATCCGATATCAAAACCCCCTCGGGCAATGTTCATGTCGCTCTTTCATTCAATCCTTCGCATCTCGAAATCATCAATCCTGTAGTTCAGGGTTCAGTGCGTGCGAGGCAGGAAAGGAGGCAGGATACCGACAGAAGCAGAGTGGTGCCCATACTGGTCCATGGAGATGCATCCTTCGCTGGCCAGGGCGTAGTCATGGAAACCCTCAACATGGCGCAAACGCGCGGCTATTCAACCGGTGGAACCGTTCATATCATCGTCAACAACCAAATCGGCTTTACCACCAATACCTTGGATGCCCGTTCCACCTTGTATTGCACCGAAGTTGCAAAGCTTGTTCAGGCCCCAATCTTTCATGTTAATGGTGATGATCCCGATGCAGTGATGTACGCAACCCGACTGGCGATGGAATATCGCATGAAATTCCGGAAGGATGTAGTGCTGGATCTGGTGTGCTATCGCCGTCACGGCCATAATGAAGCGGATGAGCCCAGCATAACTCAACCGATCATGTACAGCATCATTCGCAAACACGAGACCCCACGTGAAATCTATGCGAAGACTCTTATTGAGCAAGGGCTGATCACTGAAAAGGGCGTGCAGGACATGGTCAAGGCCTACCGAGACCGTCTTGACAAGGGAAAAGTGGTTGCAGGTCAGGTCATTGACCCCAACAAGGCGCTTGTTACCATCAACTGGGATCCCTTTCTGGGTGGAGAGTGGCGCGAAGAAGTCGACACCAGGGTGGCTGCCAAGCGGCTGGGCGAACTGGCCGAAATACTGTCTAGATCGCCGGATGACTTTACCGTTCATCGAAAGGTTCAGTCGATTCTCGAGGATCGCACTGCAATGGCGAAAGGAAGCAAGCCCATGGACTGGGGGTGTGCTGAAATGCTGGCTTATGCAACTCTGCTGGATGAAGGCTACCTGGTCAGATTGTCTGGCCAGGACGCAGGTCGAGGCACTTTTTCTCATCGGCATGCGACCCTGCATGATCAGAAACAGGCCAGAACGCACATTCCAATGCAGTATGGCATTGCCGAAAATCCAAGCAATTTCCTAGTGATTAACTCATTGCTCTCGGAAGAGGCTGTACTGGGTTTTGAATACGGTTATTCCACCACCGAGCCGAATGCACTGGTCATCTGGGAAGGGCAGTTTGGAGATTTTGTCAATGGTGCCCAGGTCGTGATTGATCAATTTATCTCCAGCGGGCAGCCAAAATGGGGACGCATCTGTAGCCTTGTCATGTACCTTCCGCATGGCATGGAAGGACAGGGGCCGGAACACTCATCGGCAAGACTTGAGCGTTTTTTGCAGCTGTGTGCGAATCACAATATCCAGGTTTGCAATCTGACCACGCCTGCACAGATGTTTCATTTGTTGAGAAGGCAGATGCTGCGGAATTTTCGTCGACCCCTGATTATCATGACTCCCAAGAGCCTGCTCAGGCACAAGCTTTCCATCTCAACCAGGAACGACCTTGCAAAAGGCAGTTTCCAGCCAGTCATTGGCGAGATTGATGAAGTGGATTCAGCTAGTGTACATCGCGTTGTGATCTGCAGCGGAAAGGTGTACTACGACATACTGGAACAGCGAAGGCTGAAGAAGGTCAGAAACATTGCAGTTTTGAGACTTGAGCAGCTCTACCCGTTTCCTGATCGAGAGTTGCTGCAGAAAATGCAGCAGTACAAAAAGGCAGAAGAGATTGTCTGGTGCCAGGAAGAACCGAAGAACCAGGGATCTTGGTATCAGATTTATTATTCGCTTGCCAGGCTTTTGACACAGAAGCAGAAATTGAAGTACATCGGACGGGAGGAGTCAGCTTCACCGGCTGTGGGCTACTATCAGGTTCACATCCAGCAGCATCAGCATATTGTGAATGCCGCCCTTTCCCTTGAGAAGCTTTAGCTTACGTTTACTAAATATGGAATACGATCAGCCACTTAATTTCATGAGATATTCAGCATGATTGAAATCAAAGTACCCATTTTGCCTGAGTCGGTATCGGATGCATTGTTGCTTGACTGGCATAAATTGCCTGGAGAGCCGGTAATGCGCGATGAAGTCCTGGTAGAGGTAGAGACCGACAAGGTGGTTCTGGAGGTGCCGGCACCTGAAGATGGCATTCTTGCGGAAATCGTTGAACAGGCAGGAACTACAGTCAATGCCGAACAGGTGCTTGCAAAATTCACTCCAGGCTCTGTTGATGTTGAAACCACTGAAGCTGAAGGTGAGGCGGCAGAAACCAGAGCGCAGGAAGGGGGGCTTGCGACCGTCTCTGATGATGTTCGCCTGAGTCCGGCTGCCAGACGCATCGTTGATGAACAGGGTTTGGATGCCGCTAAAATATCAGGAACCGGAAAACACGGGTTGATTACCAAGCAGGATGCACTTGCGTATTCGGTAGCGAGCGAGAAAGAGCTGGCAGACGATGCTGGGAACAAGGCAGCTTCAGCTGGAACCCCTGTTCCCGGGATTGCTGCGCAAGCATCAAGTCAGCCTGTACCTCAGGGAACCAGAGAGGAAGTTCGCGAACCCATGAGTCGGCTGCGCCAGACCATAGCCAACCGTCTGATTCAGTCACAGCAAGGTGCAGCCTTGCTGACAACCTTCAATGAAGTTGACATGAAATCGGTCATGGAACTGAGATCAAAGTACAGGGATTCTTTCGAAAGAGAGCACGGAATTAGACTGGGCTTCATGTCATTTTTTGTCAGAGCGAGTGTAGTTGCCTTGAAACGCTTCCCGCTGGTCAATGCCTACATTGATGGAACCGATATCGTGCGTCACCTGTATCAGGACATTGGCATTGCAGTCGCATCGCCACGTGGCCTGGTTGTACCGGTTCTGCGCAATTGTGAATCCATGACCAATTCCGACATCGAGAAAGGGATCAATGATTTTGGTGTGCGAGCCCGCGATGGAAAAATAACCATGGAAGAGCTGTCTGGCGGAACATTCACGATCACCAACGGTGGGGTTTTTGGATCGCTGCTTTCGACTCCGATCGTCAACCCTCCTCAGAGTGCTATTCTGGGCATGCACAAAATCCAGGAAAGGCCAATGGTCATTGATGGCGAGATTCAGGCAAGACCGATGATGTATCTGGCCTTGTCCTACGACCACCGGATTGTCGATGGAAAAGAAGCGGTTCAATTCCTGGTCACGATCAAGGACATGATTGAAGATCCGGCCAGACTGCTTCTCGATTGCTGATTGTCCAACGAAATTATGACTGACAGTTTTGACGTTCTGGTTATTGGCGCTGGGCCCGGCGGATATGTAGCCGCGATTCGCTGTGCGCAGCTGGGATTGAATACGGCATGTATAGACAACCAGATTAATCACAAGGGTGAACCCGCATTGGGCGGCACTTGTCTCAATGTCGGATGTATTCCCTCAAAGGCCTTGCTGGAATCAACGGAGCAGTATCACAAACTGATTCACTCTTTTCCTGCTCACGGCATCAAGACTGCTGAGGCATCGGTAGATGTCGCGATCATGCAAAAGAGAAAGGAGTCAATTGTTGAAGGACTGACTTCCGGCATTGCACAGCTGTTCAAGGCAAACAATGTAACTGCTGTTCATGGTTTTGGCAGACTGACTATGGACAATACAGTCAACGTGCTTGATGAATCTGGAAAAATAACCCGGACACTCATGGCAAGGCACATTATTCTTGCTCCGGGGTCAATGCCATCCCATTTGCCCAATATTCCATTTGATCATGAATTTGTCGTAGATTCGACTGGTGCGCTGAATTTTGAGAAAGTGCCGGGACGACTGGGAGTCATCGGTGCAGGGGTGATTGGGCTTGAACTAGGCAGCGTCTGGAGTCGACTCGGTTCCGAGGTCACATTGCTGGAGGCGCTGGATGATTTTCTGGCTCTGGCGGATCACCAGATCGCCAGCGAAGCGAAACGACAATTTGCAAAACAGGGCATGAATATCCGTCTTGGCGCAAAGGTCAGCAAGCTGTCCAAGTCAAAGGGAGGATTGAAAATTCATTTCACCGAGAAGGGGAAAGAATCGTCCATTGAAGTCGACAGGGTTATTGTCGCCATTGGTCGGCGACCTGCCACCGAAGGCGTGGTATCGGCTGATAGTGGAGTCAGTGTTGATGAGCGGGACTTTATTCTGGTTGACGATGAATGTCGGACCAATGTTCCAAATGTCTGGGCGATTGGAGATGCGGTTCGAGGACCGATGCTCGCACACAAGAGTTCGGAAGAGGGCATGGCTGTTGCAGAACGAATAGCCGGCGGTAAGCTGCATGTCGATCTTGGCATCGTTCCATGGGTCATTTACACATCTCCGGAAATCGCCTGGGTTGGACAAACCGAAAAAGAGGTCAAGGAGGCCGGAACCGACATTCGGGTTGGCTCTTTTCCTTTTGCTGCTACGGGGCGGGCCAGAGCCATGGAAGAGCCGGTTGGATTTGTCAAAATGATTGCGGATGCCGGGACCGATCAGCTATTGGGCATCCACATGATTGGCCCGCATGTTTCCGAGTTGGTCAATGAATGTGTACTGGCGATGGAGTATCAGGCAAGCTCCGAAGATTTGGCGCGAACTATTCATGCCCATCCGTCTCTGTCAGAAGCTATCCATGAGGCCGCATTAGCCGTTGACAAGCGGGCAATTCACAGGGCCAATTAATTTCTTCAACCCATTGAATAAAAGATTTGCCGAGGGAGCCTGTAGCGTTACCTCAATGAAGAGTCAACGGCTCAATTAACTTGCTGCAGCTTTTGAAAGGAGTTTCAGGATGGAAAATCAGATACAGTCGGTAAAACTCCGGGATGCAATGTTTTCGATCGTCGAAACCATGCATTGAGAAATAGTTAGGCAGTTGCGGGTTGATGAAATCTAGTCCGATCGATTCCTGTTCAATGTCCGGATTTGCTTGTCAACATGGCTGAGTGGCTAGGCATTGCTCACTTCTTCGAGTTATCCGTCAAAGAGTCGATTGCTGGCTTTTTTACTCCGCTCGGGGTGTTTGCATTGGTTTTCCTGTTGCAAGTTACGCTTCCTGCCAGGAAAGTTACGGGGTACGTTGTAGATGCCAAAACTGGCCTGCCGCGTCAGTATCGACTGAATGGGCTCTTGGTGTTTCTGGTTCTCCTGACTGTCTGGGCGTTCGAATTAACCGGCATGCCTCGCGACTGGTTTTATCGTTCAACCATTTATGCCGTAGCGGGCGGAACGCTTTTTTCAATCATCTTCCTTGTTCTGGGAATATATACCCAGCCAAAACCAGAGAACAGCACGTTGATCAAGGATTTATGGTTTGGTCGTGTGCCAGAAATATCGCTATTCAACAATCGCTTTGACGTCAAGATGTATCTGTACGTTGTGGGTGGAACCATGTTGTCCCTGAATGCGCTATCTGCGTCGGTTTGGCATTATCAGGAGTTTGGCCATGCTGCAAATCCGGGGGTTTTTATCTATTCTGCCCTGTTTAGCCTTTACATACTGGATTACTTTATTTTCGAACGGCCCATGCTGTATACCTTTGACCTGATTCATGAGCGCTTGGGTTTCAAGTTGTTCTGGGGGGCTCTGATTGTCTATGGATGGATGTTTACGATGCCTTTATGGGGCATGGCCGCACTGCCGCGTCCTGATTATGGCTTGCAGGTGCCTTCGACAGCGCATGACGGTGGAAGCCATCTGCTGCCTGCTGGCTTTGACTTGTCAAACGGATGGTCCGTCTTCTGGCTGGGCATGGCAGTACTGTTCATCATTGGCTGGAGCATTTCCCGTTTGACCAGCTTGCAGAAGTACACCTTCAAGCGATGGCCAGAGCGCAAGTTTCTTGGCATCATTGAACCCAGGGTGATCGATGCGGGGGAGCGAAAAATCCTCTGTAGCGGTTTTTGGGGCGTTGCGCGTCATTTCAGTTACTGTGGTGAGGTAATGCTTGCAATGGCGGTTGCCTTGATGTTCGGGTATCCTGATAACTTGTGGTCCTGGACCTATACCATTTTTATTACTTTAATGATGTTGTTTCGCCAGATTGATGATGACAGGTTTTGTGCCAGGAAGTACGGTCCAGAGAATTGGGCCAGGTACAAGAAAATGGTCAAATACCGAATTATCCCCGGTATTTACTGATCTTTCCCCTTGAATCGTTCATCTGTAGATTTTCCTCGAAGCTGCATGACCATACACCATGAAATTTTCAGGGCCTACGATATACGGGGGGTGGTTGACGAGACACTGAATGCCGAAACTGTCCGTCTGATTGGTTGTTCGCTGGGAACGGAAATGCAGCTGCTCGGCTGTCAAGTCGCGGCTATCGGTCGAGATGGCCGCAAATCCAGCCCGGAACTCACTGAAGCATTAGCCGAAGGCCTCATCTCGACTGGCTGTGATGTGGTTGATATCGGCATGGTACCCACACCCGTCCTCTATCGAGCGGCCACTCGAATTTCGGGCGGTACCGGATTTCAGGTGACTGGCAGTCACAATCCATCCTGCTACAACGGCATAAAGATGATGATTAACCGGGAGACGCTCGCCGGAGAGAGAATCCAGGCAATCAAAAACCGGCTTCTTAACCGGAAATTTTCATGCGGACAGGGCCAACGCTCAGGTATGAATGTGCACCGCGACTACATTGCATCGATTCTGGGCGATATCCGGCTCAAGAAATCCTTCAAGATTGTACTTGACTGTGGCAATGGTGTTGCCGGTACGATTGCCCCCGAAGTGTTCAGAAACATGGGCTTGGAAGTGATCGAGCTCTATTGTGAAGTAGACGGTGACTTTCCGAACCATCACCCGGACCCAAGCGTGCCTGAAAATCTTGGGGATTTAATCAATATAGTCCGTGAATCAGGTGCAGATCTTGGTTTTGCCTTTGACGGTGATGGAGATCGTTTGGGGGTTGTATCTTCTTCGGGGCAGATCATATGGCCTGATCGGCAAATGGTTCTGTTTTCGGAGTCGGTTCTCAGGGAGAGACCGGGTGCCCAGATTGTCTATGATGTCAAATGCTCCCAAATACTGGCCAAGTCGATACTTGGAGCTGGCGGAGTACCCATTATGTGGAAAACCGGCCATTCATTCATGAAGGAAAAGCTCAAAGAAACGGGAGCGCCTTTGGCAGGCGAGATGAGCGGGCATATTTTTTTCAATGACCGCTGGGATGGATTTGACGACGGAATTTACGCAGCAGCCCGATTGTGTGAGTTGCTGAATGAGAAGGATGAATCCCCCAGACAGGTTTTTGAGGCTATACCCGATACCGTCAACACCCCCGAATTAAGGATAGACATGAAGGAAGGAGAGCCTTTGCAGGTCGTAGAGGCACTCGTTCAATCGGCAGACTTCAGGAATGTCGAGGTTTCGCTTATTGATGGGCTGAGAGTAGATTTTGAAGATGGATTCGGATTGGTACGGGCATCCAATACCACGCCTTCAATTAACATGAGATTTGAATCGGTCAATCAGAAAGCTCTGGACTTGATCATTAGTCGGTTCAGGCAGGAGTTAAGGAAAGTCAGGCCGGACCTTGACATACCCTATTGATTGTGGCTGGGCTTTACTCCATTATTAGGTTCAGCACATTCAGGGGACTGATCGAATCATCTGAATGGCAATGCCGGACAGTTCTGGCATTTCAAGGCCAATGAACTGCAGATGGGCTTTTCTTAGATATTCTCTTGCAAAATCTGCGTCCCTGTTGGATTCGTAAAGCAGGCTCAACACGCCGGGTTGCCGGTAAAACATTACGCGTTCGGGGATCTGTTTCAGGTAGCTATTGGCCATGGATCTGAATTTCCATGCGCGAGAGGCCTCATTCTGGATCTGATAGAACTGATAAAGGCGTTGATAGTCACGGGCTCTTTCCACTTGTTGAAGTTCTAGCTCAAACATTGTATTCCTGTGTTCGAGGTCATTTTCAAGTTGCCCCACCTCGTCAGCATGGATAAGGGTGTCCGAATAATTTTCCAGAATGCCCTTCGCCTGCCGGATTCGGCCGGATGAAGCAAACATTTGTAGAGACTCAATCAGTGAGTTGCGTGCTTCACTGAGTTTGTTCCTGTCAGAATACAGTTCAATGAGCGAATGATGGGCACTTGCAACGGATGCAAAGCGGTTGATGGAATTATTGCGTTCGATTGAGTTCAGGATAAATCCAAGCGCTACATCAGGCTTGTTGTTGAAGAGATACCAGCGTCCGACCTGCAGGTCATCGTAGGCGCGTCCAGCAGTCATGGCGATGAGACGGTTGCGTGCGTGCAGGTACCCGAGCTGAAGGTTTACATGAGCAATACCAGGCTCATGATTCTCGCTCTCGAAGAGGTCCATTGATTCCTCAAGATAGACTTCTGCGGTATGCATTTGCTGTGCCTGGATAGCCGCGTGTCCCAAAATGCAGAGCAGGAATCCCAGACGAATCATATGATGAAGCCTGAAAGACCGAAGACAACAAGACTTTCAATCGGGAAAATCCTGATTTTCCGAGCCAGAAATTGTACAAGTTGAGCCAGCATCAAATGAACGTGGTTGACTACATGCTTATCAAGTATAGATCATCTTTTGGCTAGAGGGGAAATCAAGAAAAGGGACCGAGAACAGGCAATCCCAGTCCCTTTGCCTTTTGCTGGTCGATATGGCCCCAAGGGAGTTATACTGCTCAGGCTCGATTGCCTATATCGTCCGGAATGTCATCCGGAATATCGTCAACAGAGACGATCACGCCAACACGAACATCAGTTTGTCTTGATTTTTGTCCCGCATTCCTGCTTCTAGGGGATTGTGGTTTACGGGAGCCGGCTGGTTTCGAGGGTTTCCCATCGGAAGGTTTTGGGTCTTGACTGGGCTTTCTTCGCGATGCGCTCTCCGGCTTTGGTTTCTGCGATTCTGCCGGCGGCGTCTTGGGGGACTGATTTTCTGGCTTCTCGGTCAATTCAGCGTTTTTCTGATTGCCGGTACTTTTCTGTTCCTGTTTCACTCCGCCTTGACTGCTTTGGGATTTATTCCTTCCTTTGGGGCCCTGACCTGATCTAGCGTTTGCGCCATCACGGTTTTGCCCGGTTGCCTGCCTGTCCTTTTGGGGCTTTCCGGCTTGCGGTTTTTGCTTTCCCTTGACGGATTGCTGCTTTTGTCCGGAGGGGGGTGAGGCCTGTTTGGGGGTTTTTTGACCGGCCTGTTTGCGAGATCCGGTGCCCTGTGCCTGTTTCTTGCTTTTCCCTGCTGGCTTGCCCTTCTTTGCAGAGGGTTTCTGATGCGGGGTTTCGGCGGGCTTGAAAGGCGACATAAGACCCGAGAAAAATCGTAGAAAACCTGATCTATGCTCAGATTGAATATCCTTGTTTGGCGGCTTGGGTGATGAAATCAAATCCATATGCTCCGAGCCAATGACTGCTTTTTCAGAATCTTTGTGTCGCAGCATTCGATTGACCTTGGTATTGCTGATTCTGGAATCGTGCGGGATTTCAAAACTCATTTGCTCCTTGGCGTTAGTTCCCTTGTAGTCGATGGTTTTTACATTGATTTCACAGTCGATGATGCTTTCTTCCGGGATGATCACAATTTTGCATCCGAATTTGACGCGAAGCCGATCAAGCTCGGAATTCATTTCATTGACCAGATAAATGGCGATGTCAGTAGGCACTCTGCACTGGACTTCTGCAACCATGGGCTTGTAGGCGCTTTCTTCAATTTTGCGTAGTACGCTAATCGTTGAGGATTCCACTGTTGGAACGAGCCCGGTACCGTGACATTTATCGCAGAGATGGGAATTCGTATCGGCAAGCGAGGTACGCAAACGTTGTCTGGACATCTCCAGTAGACCAAATTCAGATATGCTGCCAACCAGGGTTTTCGCCCGCTTCAAGGTTGGTTTGCAATGCAGTCTCTTCCATGTCCGTTCCCTTGGTGGCTTTGCCGGAGTTCACATCAACGGATAGCAGGGCCTCGGTGGAGTCAAAAATCAAGTATCCACCAGACGGCAAGTTGACCTTCCGGCTAAAAACACTGTTAACCTGATCCTGGATCTTGTATTTTGAAAAGAGCGGAATCTTGCCTCGGTGCAGCTTGAGTTCGACTTTTTTATCTGGCATTACCTGCTTGATGTAGCGCTCTGTACGCTCGAAAATCTCTTCATCGTCGACGATCAGTTCCTCGACATCTTTGCCCAGATGATCTCTCAGGGTTTGGGTAATCAGGTCATCCTGCTTGTAAATCAGGAAAGGTCCTTTGGCACTCTTTGCAGCTTGCTCAATCAGATCCCATAGCCTCGACAGGAAGTTCAGGTCCCACTGGAGTTCGTCGACGTTTTTTCCGGCACTTTCAGTACGCGCAATCAGGGCATGCTTGGGGTCCAGGTCAAGTTGCTTGAGGTTTTCCCTGACATCGGCCCGCCGGGCTGCTTCAATGGTTCTGGATATGCCGCCGCTTTTCTGGTTGTTGGGTTTCAAGACGAAATAGTTTCCGGCCAGAGCGATAATGGTGGTTAGGGTTGCGCCTTTTTGAATGGATCCCTCTCCCCGTTCGTCCTTTTCAACCTGGACAATCAATTCCATGCCCTCGTGCAGGCTTTTCGCACTTTTCGAAGTGTGTGGTTCCCGATTACCCTTGTTGCCATTGAACAGCTCTTCGGATATATGCCTGAATGGCAAAAACCCCTGCTTGCTGCGAGAATAACTGACAAAGCATGCCTCAAGGCTAGGCTCAACTTTGGCAACCACCCCCTTGTAGATATTGCCTACTTTCGTTGTAGCATCAGAGGGCCCCATGTAGAGGTTGAAAAGTGCTTTTCCGGTAACAATCGCTATTCTGAGTTCTTCGGCATAGGTGCCGTTTATGAGTATTCTTTTCATTATTTTGTCCTCAATCCAATATGTGCAGATTCACGGATTGGAGAAGTCAACGACTTCGTCAAGACGATCATGTCTTGGGACGGAATGCCGCTGATCGGGAAAATCCACGATCAATGCGAGCAAGAGCCAGACCCGGGTCTAGCCCTTTGTTATCAGGAAGGTGTCATCAATAACAGCAGCAGAAGCACTTCAGGGTATCGCCCGATTGTCATGGCTGCTCGTACGGCCTGCTAGGCGCCAGTAAATCTTTGCTGGATAGCTTGTTTCCAAATATATGATTTATTTTCAGTATATTATAGCTGGATGGTTTCATTCAGTTCCAGATGGGTTATCTCCAATTCATCTGATGAGTCGTGAACCTTCGTGTCATGGAACCTGCTTGCTTCTGTATTGATGGACCCAAGTTAACTCTGTCGAGAGTTTGGCCCTGATGGTTTACTGCGGCTTTGCCGTCTTGGATTGTCGAACCTCTTTCGGTTCGTGAATCTAGTGTTTATTTCTGTTGGGATTTCTGCTTTCGCTGGCAATGAATCGTCAATCCGAAATCGTTTTCGAGAGTCATTCATGAAATCCAAAACTTATCCTTGATGCCAGTATATCAATGATTGGGGTGCATAATCAACCGCCATGACCTTAAAATTGGAAAATAGGTGAACTCTCTGGCCTGTTTCAGCAGAGTTATGGCCGAAAGTAGTGCGCCGGGTGCACAGAACCGCCAGCGTGCTCGCCGCCGTGCCCAGGGTCATCCAGCCCAGGGTGAAGTCGGTGCTGGCAGCCCGGACACCAGAGACCCGGGCAACGCGGGACTGCCTGAACCGAACCACCATGCTCTGCATGACGTTCAGGCCCGGCCAGTGTGCCGAACCCCGGTGGCGCAGACTGCGCGGATACCGAAAGCTCGCCTGGGTCATCGAGGGCATGCCGTTGCGGGGCGGTATCGAGTTACAATCGGAACAGAAAACGGTAGCCGCTGGATGAACCTCGTCCCCCACGCACTACTTTCGACCATAACTCTCTTTAGCGCGAAAATTACGGCAATACTGAAAGCATTCCATGCGTAGAGGCTTTCTCGGACGCATAAACTGAAAGCATACCCACGGGACAGGTGCATACACGCTCACGCATGCCTACATTGTCAGAAATAAAGGAGCAAAAACTCTTGAACATGACCCGTTCGATTCACAAGCCCATTAACTACTATACAGATGGCATCGGGTCGCTGAACATGTATGTATTCATTCCTGCACTTGTCAGCCGGGCGCATTTCCCAGTCTGATCAATGTGGAAAGAGCGGAACAAAAAAACCGGGTTCGAGCGGGGCATCGAAACCGGATATCTGCTGGCCCCACCGTGTTTGAGAGCCTTTCCGTCCGTTCTGAAGGCACTGGCCGGCTGGAGGCTGATATCCGGGATCCGGATACAGGTAGCCGAGACTGCCAGTAAAATACCGGGCGACAAAACTGCGGATCGTTCTGGCGGATTGCCTGAAGCCCAAATTGCACCCCTTGGTCGACTTTCACAACTATGGGAGAGTTTACATAACCTCTGCTTGGCTCAGCCTTCCGAGAATCAATCAAGCATCGGTACAGGTTTCCATGGAGTGTGACCCACCTGTTGCAACAGCTCAATGGAAGCCATCAGAAAAATTTCAGTCAAATGGAAAAGAATTGGCCGATTCGCCTAGATCAAACGGATAATCACCTGTCCTAACAACGATCTTGAAGTATGCGTTTTCAGTTATGCATCTTCCAATCCCCAATTTGAATTCCGGTCTCGCTGATCCCTAATCCCTAAATAGAGTGCTCGGCATTGGGCATAAAGGCATGTGCACTGCGGGTTTCAGGCCTCGACCCGGAGTCACCCAC
>JAPYNK010000107.1 GCA_028285825.1 Arenicellales bacterium
TCCTGATGAAGACAGGCCGTTCTCCAATCAGGTCAGCTCGGCTGCTCTTGTACCCTGCTGCAAGCCAGGAGCGAGTTATTGCGCTGTTGGAAGGGTTGTTACTCCACCAAGGGCGGTGTTTTCGTGCTGATGGGGGAAGGCTGGCCTCGATAACATCTTCAATTTCGCGAAAACTCATAGGGATTTAAACTCCCGTTTGATTCAAGATGCAGTTCCAGTGGGTGGTATTTAGAACGCTGCATAATGGTTGCCTTTAGTTGTAAATAACTAATTATGAGGAGTGCAGGAAAGGTTTTGCCTTGAGGCGTCCTGTTTCTTCAGAAGCTCATCGAGATGTCTCGATGCCTCGACAAGCACACGGCTACATCTTTGGCCAGTCCCTTTTCAAGCCGGCCTTGCAGACGAACGCCAATTGTGTCCCGAATGGCATTGTCATATGCTTGCAGGTCATCCTGAAGGATCTCAGCCGACTGCCTCCATGCCAGCTCCTGATCAAGTTCAAGCAGGGCGGATTCATGGTGTTCCATGGCAAGCCCAACATCCGGGTTTTGTCCAGCGATGGCACGCCGTGCATCAGTAAGGGAATTGCGGATGGCATCAACTCCAGCCAATGCCCCCAATTCAATTTCCGTCAACGTGAACTGTTCAACAATATTGTCGACGTTTTCAGATGTAATGGGGGTTTCAAGCAGGGATCGCAAATTTTCGATATTCTCCCTCATGTTGGCCAGTACCCTTTGCTCATCCAGTATGGCAAGTACCTGCTTTATCGGCTCATATGCGGCATCAACATTTCTTCTGTAGGCACCCAGATCTGATTTATTGACCTTCTCAAGTGCCTTGAATTCGGCACGCTTGTCTTCCCAGTTGGTGGGCAGCTGGTCCATCAAGGTTCTGCGCTCAAGGCCCAAATCGTGGAGGGTGCTCTTGAAACGCTCAACTTCTCGTTCGCTGCTGCTGCCTCTCTCGAGTCGATGAATTCGGTTTTCCAGAGACTTCATGCGTTGATCAATGTTTCGAATTCTGACCTGGATCTGTCGGGTTGTTGCATGAACCGGCTTGTAGTCTTCAACATAAGCCTCGAGAATGGCCTTTGAAGCCAGGGCTTGATCAATCAGGTCAAAGGTTCCGCTGGCCAGTTCAAAGCTGTTTTCAAGAGGGGTTTGATAACGCTCTGGAAGTGGCGACACATCAATTTTCCGGGCATTGTCTATAGCCATCAGAATCCGGCCCTCATCTTCCAGATAGATCGGGAAGATTTGCTCTTCTATACAGTGTTGAAGTCTTGGGTTGACCGGAGGAGGAGCCGTATCCGCGGTCAGGAACGTTCGGTTTGGCATGTAGTTAACCAGAGGTGGAAAATAGCCGGCAATGGCCAATCCTAAAAGCTGGAGCGCAATAAATGCCACGGCCCCCTTGTAGATTTGCGTAGTCTTGACTTCTTTTGGTGCAACGCCCCTAAGATAAAACAGTGCAAATCCGAAAGGTGGCGTCAGAAAAGACGTCTGTATGTTGAGGCCAACCATGACTCCCAGCCAGACAGCGGTGACATTGGCTGAGGGGTCTGCAAGCAGGATTGGAGCAACAATCGGAACCACAACGACTGCGATCTCAATAAAATCCAGAAAGAAACCGAGCAGGAAGATGACCGCCATGACCACTATGAATTGAGTCCAGAATCCGCCTGGCAGACCGGTCAGAAAATCGCGCACCAGGTGTTCGCCGCCGAATCCGCGAAATGCAGCAGTCAGCATGGCTGCACCGAGCAGGATGATAAAGACCATGGTAGTGGTCTTGGCGGTATCGATCATCACCTCTCTGAGCGTATTGCTGATAATGAAGGTACGCCAGGTACTAAACAGTATGGAACCGACAAGACCGACTACGGCAATAAATGCCAAAACCAATCCGACAGAGTCCTCCTGGCTGTCAATATTTTTTATATTGAGATCAAAATTCCGCTGCAAAATGATGACTGCCACCAAGGAAGCAAGCGAAATCAATAGGGGAATGAACCGTCTGGGGCCGGGAGGGGCGAGTCGGTATCCTCCCATTATGATTGCTCCAACAGCACCGATTGCCCCGGCTTGATTGACCGTGGCTACGCCCGTTACGATTGACCCGAGTACCGCAAATATCAGGACCAGTGGCGGAATCAGGGACAGGCCGATCGAGAGAAAGAAATCCCGATCGTAGCGACCTTCATGGGGTACCGGAGGTGCGATTTCAGGTTTCAGCAGAGCGCGTACAAGAATGTAAAGCATGTAGATTCCAACCAGTACGAGACCTGGAATCAATGCCCCCATGAACATGTCGCCTGCACTTGCTGAAGTGATATCCATTGCTGCCGGCATTGAGAATTCTCCCGTTGACTCTCGATAGTCGGTCTGCCTCATTGTTCGGGCCTGATCGGTAGCATTGGCCAGCTGGTCGGCAAGTATGATCAGAACGATGGAGGGAGGAATGATTTGTCCCAGAGTTCCGGACGCGCAGATCGTCCCGGTTGCTATCGGCTTTGAATAGTTATGTCGCAGCATTGCAGGCAGGGCGATCAGGCCCATTGCAATGACCGTAGCACCCAATATTCCCGTAGTTGCAGCCAGTAATGCACCGACAAACACTACCGAGATGCCAAGTCCACCCGGAATGGGACCGAACAGTTGCGCCAT
>JAPYNK010000108.1 GCA_028285825.1 Arenicellales bacterium
AATGACAACCCCGGCCGAGTCAATAACGTTCCCTTCATCGTCCTTCATGAGTCCCGGCCTCTTGTCCATTCCGGGCGTTACCACCAGGTCCGTCTGGTCATCCACGTCGTAGGCTGCCGCAAACGTCAGGTTGTGGGTGGCGTCAACGCTGATGCCGACACCGCCGCCGTTGCCCCACCCTTCGCCGCCTTCATCGCCAAAGCGCAGGTCTGCTTCCAGGGCCAGCGGGCCAACCGAGTTGGAATACTTGATCGTGTTGGGGGTGCGGAAGGGGGTTGCGCCTGAAATGGGGCCAATCGTCCAGGTCGGGTCCATGTGTACGCCGGTCGAGTTGTAGAAGGCACTCCACTGGTTGCCCACGTCAAACCGTCCGAAGCCGCCGGATATGCCCGCCGTTGCGATGCGGGTAGCGGTAACGCCATCGGCTGCGTCATCGGTATTGGTCGCAAACTCGTACTGACCATGCGCCACAAGGCCGTTGCCGAGATCGGACGAGCCCTTGATCCCGAAGCGCGTTCCAACGCCTGTCATGTCCGTTGTCGACTCGCCCGTATCATCGAATACGAGCGCATTGTTGACACGGGCATAGATCGAAGTCTCTGCCTGCGCCCCCACGGGCACCGCCACCGCGGCAGCAACCGCAGCAGCCCTACGGGTGCCATGAAGGTCTTTCTGCTATCGAGTGCCTGTGTTCACTGTCAGGACAATCCGGACACTGGCGGATCGGGTTTGAGGATTTGAAAGTTAATCATGGATAACGCCGAGACACTGAGAGCTGGCATTGCATTTAGTGATTCCGGCGTTTATGATCTGCGGTTGTTGAGATAGTGGTTAAACGTTTGTCCCAAAACGGGTCTTCGAAGCATTGTTTACCTTCTTACCCCTCTGTTACCTGCTATCTCGCCGGCTACGATGAGGGCGCAGTATTTTGGAAAATCACGAAAATCAGTTTACAATCGTAGCAGGGATGGACTGAGCTTCTGTCATCGCTGTCTGATCACTCGCAAACAATATCTGAACCGGGAATTTCCTGATGGTCAACCAACCTGAACTTTCAGGCTGCTCAATCGTATTGCTTGGGAAATTCAACCCTGCAATTTTCCACCCTGTTTGGCTTGAAGCCAGGGGAATTGAAGAACCTGTGGTTGATTATTCTGATATCGACTTGCTCACACACCGTGATCTAACGAGCTTTTCGATTGACATTCGCTCCTACATGGTACAGGCCAGCCGGTTTCAGATTCAGACACACACAGCTCCCTGGGTGTCAATTTTGGATATCACCACCAAAATTTTCGTGGAGCACCTGTATAACACTCCGATCACTGGGTTTGGCATCAACCGCACGGTTCACTTTAGTTTGCCTAGCGTGTCATCGCGAAATCAACTTGGAAGAATGCTGGCACCAATTGAACCATGGGATGATTATGGCGAAAGCATGAATACAAAAGATGTTGATCTTACGGGTGGACTTCAAAGTCTAACGATGAAACGGAAATTCATGTTGGACAGAAATTCCCTGGAAACCAATGTAACCATCGAGCCATCTGCCCAAATTCCCCATGACACGGGGGTATACATGCACATCAACTGCCACCATTCATTGGTCGATTTGCCCGATGGCCATGGAAGTGATCAGGCAATGACCTTGCTGGGGGAGCGATTCGAACCGGCTATGGAAGAATCCAGAGCCATCTTTGAAACCATAATGAAAAGGGGAGTGAAACTATGAGTTCTCTCGAGCGCAATTCATCTACAGGTAGTCAATACGATAAAACCATGCAGTCCAGTCTTGGGCACAATTCCGATTACCACTCCATTGACAATGCGAGCGGTAACATCCCCGAAGTTCTCCACCTTGAAAATCATTCCTTGCAGTCGGATAGCACGGACAATTCCACCCAGTCTTTCTCTGGTGCATCGCGCGAGATGAATAGTCAAACCCTTGCCAAAATAGATTCGCAAGACATTATTCCTTTGGGTAGAAAACATGATTTCGGAAAAGAGGGATTCGGTTCAACGAGAACACTGATTCCAATAACAGAGTGGGAGGGTTATGTTGAAGGCATATTTGAAGATGAGTTTTCGGTCAAAATGGTGAATGTTCGTTCAAAGTCTCCGCTCCCGGCTGATGAAGCCACCTTCCATAAAGACCAGGTCAGCAAACACGACCGGCAATTGCTGAGGGAAGGTGCGATTGTGCGATGGGTCATTGGACGTGAGCGGTTGTCCACAGGTCAAGTGCGCAATGTATCGGAACTCTACTTTCGCAGACTCCCGGCACATACCGAGAAGGATTACAGACGAGCCTACGCAAAAGCCGGGCATCTGCTAGAAGGAATCAATTGGGATAATGAAACCGAAAGACGATGAGATCGAGATCACTATATTTGGCCCGGGTTATGGAGAATGCATAGTCATCCACATTGGTTCTGGAAAATGGGCAATCATCGATTCATGTCTGGATGATGCGCTGGAACCGGCTTCCATAAACTACCTGCGAAGTCTAGGTGTCTCGGTTGAGACCGATGTTATTTCTGTCAGTGCAAGCCATTGGCATGATGATCATGTCAAAGGACTGGCAAAAACAGTGAATGCATGCGAGGCTGCAAGGCTTTCTTTCGGATCGGCCCTCCAGTCAAAAGAGTTTGTTGCATTCCTGTATGCACACGAGATGCAGCCAGTGAAAAAACTTGACAGAGGAGGTACAGAACTTCTCAACTGCCTGGAGATGCTGAAGCAGTCCGGTCGGACCATAAAACCGCTCAGCGAAGATACGCTGATTTTTGATTTTGATCAGGGGGATTTAGCCCACCGTTTGCGTGTCGAGATGAGGGCATTGTCTCCGTCCGGCAAACAGTTTGAGGATTTCATACGACGAATCCATGATTTTTCGTCAGTTGGCAAAGGCCTCCCCAAAGGCAGGATATCCGAACCATCACGTAATCATCTTTCGGCAGCAATGCTCCTGACCATCGGAAATCAGGGAGTCTTGCTCGGAGCAGACCTGGAACAGATTGAGGATCCAAACAAGGGGTGGAACGCCGTTGTAGGGAACCGACGGGGTCGATGCCCGCTTTCGCATGTGTTCAAGATCCCGCATCACGGATCGCAGAATGCGCACAACAGGGAAGTCTGGAAAGAGATGGTTGGCAAAGATCCGTATTCAATAGTGACTCCATGGCGAAAAGGCGGAAAGAGCCTTCCTCGAGATACTGATGTGGAACGATTGAAGAAATATTCAGGCAACTGTTATATCACCAGTACAAGGTTGCTTCCGACGAGGGATCGATACAACCCTGACACGATTAAACTGATCAGGAACACAGAATCGAAGATTTATCCTTCAATTTACTCTGGTGGACGGGTGACTATGCGATGGACTGCCGGCGGCTTGCCGCTGAAAGTTGAGTTGGCGGGCGGGGCCAAGGCCCTTTGAATCACCAAGGCAGAAACCTGTACAAGTCCATTTTTCAAATGCCGTGAAAAACGGCATAAGGCTTTGCCGGTTCTAGATCGCCTGTTGCCTGCTTCACCTGTCCCCGAACATGAATGAACGCTTCGGGCTTGAACCGGAGGTCCGTTACAGTCGGGAATACAGGGGACTGTATCATTGATTGCGGCAACGGCTGCCATGCAGTGCTGCTGGAAGCAAGTAAAATGTCCCGTCTCGAAAATGGCGGTCATGCCACAAACCGGCAGGTCATTTTTGCCCCGGTCCCGGCTTGTGGCTGAACTGACAGGATATGCCGTTCACGGTGGAACCGGTCATTCAGGCTTGCGGGAGCAGGTTTGAATTTTATGTCTCAGATAAATATTAAGTATATCAATATGCTTTCTGATAAACTATAGGCAAGGCAGCAGTATTCACCCCCTACTCCCGAGCACATGCCCGACATGGCAATGGAAATAGAAAGCACCGGAGAATCCCGAATCAACCGGCTGCTCAGGCAATGCCCGGAGGGTACCCCGATGACCAGTCCATGGCTAAGGGAGCAGGGTGTCACTCCCCAGCTTGCAGCCGTATACGGGAAAAGCGGATGGCTGACCTCTCTGGGCCGTGGTGCCTGGATCAGGACAGGCAGGCAACTGGACTGGAAGCTGGCAGTGTATGCCCTGCAGTCCCAGCTGAATCTGCAAGCCTGTCCTGCAGGAACAACCGCACTGGAACTACAGGGCAGGGCACACTACATCCCGCTGGGCAAGAATCCGCCATTGTTTCTGGGCATTCCATCCGGGCAGCGCCTGCCGGACTGGTTCACCAGACAGCCCTTTGCAGCCAGCCTGTCCAGATTCAATAGCACCGGGCTGTTTGATCCGGCTTGCAGTTCCCTGATTAACCTGGAACAAGATGGATTTGCGATCAGGGTCAGTTCCCCGGAACGGGCAATGCTTGAGCTCTGCCACATGGTGCCACGAAAAACCGATACTGAAGAAGTAATGCTGCTTATGCAGGGATTGACGAATCTCCATCCGCAACGGGTTCAGGAGGCCTTGATGAATTGCCGTTCCGTCAAGGCGAAAAGACTGTTTCTGGTCCTGGCGGAGATTTTTTCGTATCAGTGGTTCGAGCACCTTGATCTGGGCGAGCTGGATCTGGGCAGTGGGAAGCGTGTACTGCCTGTTCGGGGAAAAATGCATGCGCGGTTTCAGATAACAGTGCCAGAGCCATGGGATGAAGTTTGACCCATGCAGTACTTCACGCAGCCCCGGTTGCTGATGAATGTGCTGCCGATTGCAGCGGGATATGCCGACTTTGCTCTCAAGGGAGGCACCGCCCTGAACTACCTTGTTCACGACATGCCGAGACTGTCGGTGGATGTCGACCTTCAGTATTTGCCGATTACCCCATACGACCAGGCTCAGCAGGACATCCGTCACCGGATTGAATCGCTGTGTTCCGACATTTCCAGAACCCTCCCTGGAGCGAGGTGCCAGTACCTGCATAGACACAAGCGCATAATGGTCAGGGATCATGGCGTTGACATAAAAATCGAAACCAATGGCGTGGCAAGGGGCTGCGTCATTGAACCCGTTCAGTACAGCCTGTGCGAGAAGGCCTCTCGAGCCTTCGGTGTTTTCATGATGTCAAGCTGTCTCAGCGAGGCTGAGCTGTATGCCGGCAAGCTGGTTGCGGCATTGGACCGTCAGCACCCCCGGGATACTTTTGACATGTGTTTTTTGCTGAACAGGACGGGAGTGCTGGACAAGCGGATCATTCAGGTGTTTGTTGTCTATCTTGCCGGCAGCAGGGGCAGCATTAGCGAGATCCTGGATCCTCGCCTGACCGACATTACCGAGACTTTCAAAAAAAGATTTTCCGGCATGGCAAATCATGACATCAAGTTGAACGAGCTTGTGCAAATGCAATGCCAGCTGCCCGGCATGCTGCGCGGCTTGCTAACCGAGAAGGACAGGGAGTTTTTGCTCAGCTTCAAGCGTGGCGATCCAGACTGGGATCTGCTGCCATTCCCTCATGTCGGGGAACTTCCGGCGATAAGATGGAAAATGGTCAACCTGGATGCAATGGGCATTTGAAGCAGAGCCGAGGCAGTCAACAGGCTGGCTAAAGTCTTGACCAAGTAGCTGAAATCGCACTTCCAGTCAGGAGTGCAGCATGCCCCATGCCTCCCACCGGAGGCATGGATGCATCTGGGGAAAGGGGGTGGCACCGCTCGAAGCGGTACTTTGACCAGTTTCATGTCCATCAGCCAAGTAGCCGTCTGCTCCTGTAATCAACAGGATTCCCCCCGGGTGCACTGTGGCTTTACCAGTATTTGGACCGTGAAGTGGCTGGGGTTTTACTTCCAACCGTCTAAATCTCCATTGGTTCCGCAAACATGGGATTTTCCTGCACATGAATCAAGCTATCTCATAACGGGGAAACCTCCATAGCACCCATATGACTGCTGCGGTCATGCCGCGGTGGCGCTGCCCACAGGAGCCGACGGCAGCAACCGCAGCAGCCATGAGGCTATGTCATGCGCCTTCCTTTCCCAGAGGCCGTGCAAATCCCCTGCAACCTGAATTTCGAGTAGTGTATGCGCTCCCGGTTTTTGGCAGGATATTTTGTCTCGGCGAATGCGGTTTTGCCGTGACTTCGCACCACCCCCGCTGACTCCAGGCCTTGCCGATGCCGGTGTCATCAAGGGTCCCTCAAGCTATGCTAACCATATGTTCCCTGGCATGACGGATATCCACCACCTGAATGGCCTCCGGCACATACTCGTCTGCCCAGTGCCAAATTTAGGTTAGTGCCAACGTGGCAAGAAGTCTTGTCCCAACGGTGGTCGGGTGTACTGCATTTCCGATCACTAAACTGAATCTCTTGTTACATTCTCATGGAAACGACAAAAGTGCACTGATATTTTGAACAGGAATAAATAAAATCCAAACTGACTTAATGTGAATAGATTCTGTTCGTAATCCAGGCAATCAAAATAGGCAATGGGAATCGTGTGTATATCATCAAAATAGGCAATATATTCATCAAACAATCCCCCACCTCGGGGCAAATAGAAAATCGATGTCACCTCCTGCCTTTTTATACTCCCTATTTTTGATGAAACTACATCGGCAGGCAAACCCCGGCTTACAAGCAATTCCCTGTATCGGGATAGACTGATTATTGGAGCGAATACAATGTTTGGCGGCCGTTCTCTTTTGTTGCCAGAATCCTCAAGTGCTCTTTTAAGCCCTTCTTTCTGGTCTTGGGTCAAATAATACGGTATATGCTCTCGTAGCGAGTCAACTGATACTTCCATGCTGGTTGCTTTACGAGCCGTATAAATCCGACAAATTTTCGCTCAATACTTGTTCAAATTCCTTTCCTAGCGGTTTCTGCCTAGAAGACAGGGTTGCATAAAAGGCAGAAACAGCTTCGACGAAATCCCTGTCATGTTTTGCCATATAGAAATTCCCGGAAGAGTAAATTTCCGGACTGACAGTGGAAGAGAAGCCATCATGAATATATGAAGACTGTGATAAATTCAATTTCAAATCAGGGGTATTTTTTTCTGATGAAGCAACAAAGCTCAGATACTGGCTAGCCGAAATGCCAATCAAAAAAAAGACATTCGCCAAAGTCGCTGAGGACTGGCAGGCAAGGTATTTATACGTCATATTCGGGGTCCAGGGATGCAATCGTTTTTTCTTTCAGCAAGTTAAAGAATAGCCTTTTATTTTCAGCATGAACAGATTCAAGTCCCTGTGAGACGAATTTGAGCCAATCATCAACATGACCAGATTCTGTAATCTTAAATATAGTGTCTGTATCAATAATAACACCTTCTTTTTTCACGCTATTATTGACTATCAATTGTGCCAGCGAAAGAATGTTAACAATGCTTAGAAATCCCTCATGGGGAATTTCTACTTTTAATGAAAAATCCTCATCTTTAAGGTTGTATTGACCGATAGATATTGTTGATTCAAGTAAATCAATGCAGTTCCCTGATGCATTCATTTCCAAGAGGTCGACATACTTCAGAGAGTATCTTTGAATGTTTTTGACGATTCCTGCTTCATTGATTATTTTTATTATCTGTATTATTTTGGATTTAAACTGATTCCAGCCTTGATACGGCATGTTACAGGAAACAGCCGCATTTTTATCTCCTATCAGGACATCATATCCTTCAAGTTGAATTTTTATCAAGGAGGCAAATTGCAGGTTTGGGTCATTTTGCCTAATTGTTGTGGGTATCTCGTTTACAGGGAGTTTCTCAATATGCTTTTG
>JAPYNK010000109.1 GCA_028285825.1 Arenicellales bacterium
ATAACGAAATCACCGACGGTCCTGTCGAGTTCGACGGTTGTGGATTCTGACAATCCGGCTTGAGAGGTGATGACGATGTTTCTGGTCAGAAACCGCCATGAAACGGTCCTGCCATTCGCCGCAACTTGATGAGGCAGGTTCCCGATGGGCCGACAGGTTCCGGGATAGATGGGTTCAGTCTGGGTTGCGTTGGGGGCACTTTGCGCCTGTTGCACGTCTTTTCTTGAGCAGATGCAGGGAAAGACCTGATGGGAAGTCTTGAGTCGGTCGAAGAATCTTTCGTAGTAATCGCCCCGTTCGCTTTGCAGATACGGTCCATGAGTGCCCCCGATATCCGGCCCCTCATCCCAGTCAAGCCCCAGCCACTGGAGGTCTGCGATGATCTCTTCGATGGAGCCGGCCCTGTTTCTGGGGGTATCCAGATCGTCTATTCGAAGAACGAACTGACCTTGCGAGAGACGGGCATGTAGCCATGCCAGCAGTGCTGTTCTGAGGTTGCCGAGATGCAGGCGTCCGGTTGGGCTTGGAGCATATCGCCCTCGGTAGGTCGAGCCTGCATCCGGTCCGTGACCCATGTCAATTGTCCAGCAGCAGGAGGTTTATGCGGGGCAGAACAGTCGGTCTGGTCAACGGGACTCGAGAATCTCCAGAACAACACGGTCTGCCGCACCTGAACCCGGCAGTACATCGAGGTGATTTCCGGGCACACCGAATGCGGTCAGCCATTCGGCGATGGATTCGCCCCAGAGACGACCCTCTGCCCCTCCCGGGAAACGTATTTCGATGATGTGCTCTTTGGATTCGTCAAAGTTTCCGAGGATTTCGCGGATTTGAGGGAGTTCCAGTATGTTGGTGCTGGTCTGGATTTTGGGCCATTCGTCGAAGAGAATGACTTCCTGGTTTTCGCTGGATGCCGATACGCAATCGATAGCGACAATCGGCAGGCATAGGAAGAGAATCAATCCTAACCATAGCGCGTTCTTTTGGGTATGAGATGGGTTAAGTTGTACAGTCTGTTTGACCATGTATATTTAGTGAATATCAGGTTTTGTCTTGGATATGCCCAATCGACAAAAAACTCGATAGAATAGAATAAACCCCGGTTTAGTTTAGAGTGGTTAAGATGCTCGCCCGATAGACAATTTCCATAGCTAATATGTTACCGAATTTTAATTGTCGGTTAGGGAGTTGGGGGGATATCCATTGAGCTGTATGAATATAAAGAAAAGCCCGACAGGAAATCTCCCACCGGGCGGGTACGATGAATAAACACCTTCTTGTAGTAACGGTTCTCACCCCGGATAACTACATACCTAACAGGATACAAGTATAGAGTATTTTGAAATGACAAGCAATCATAATGCTGGTTATACACTCGGACTTGATGTGGGGATTGCCTCAGTAGGTTGGGCTGTTCTCGGGGAGGATCGAATCATTGACTTAGGCGTTTCGCGCTTTCAATAAGGCCGAGACCGATAAGGAGGCAAGCCGCTTTAATGAGGCAAAGCGCACCGCCCGCCTCACACGCCGCCGGCTCTCTCGGCGTGCTTCACGCCTAAAAGGGCTGAGAAAACTATTTAAAGAGGAAGGGCTTAATCTCACGGTTGAGAGTTGTCCAACTGGCGGCAATCATCAAGTTGCAAGTTGGTTGTGGGAACATCCACTATTTCAATCTCATCGACAATCACCCTGGATTTTGAGAGTCGAAGGCTTGAGCCGAAAACTTGAAGATGCTGAATGGGAAAGCGTAATCTTTCATATTTGTAAGCATCGTGGATTTCACTGGGTTAGCCGAGATGAACAGCTGAAAGAAGGGGCGGCCAACAATAGCGAGGGAGGCAAAAGTTAAACAAGGTTTATGTGAAATTGAGAGGCTTATGGAGCAGAGCGGATCCAGAACCATTGCTGAAATGGTCCTAAGAAAATTCCCGGAATCTCAGAGAAATAAGCAGGGCGACTACAGCAAGTCCCTGCCCCGTAAATTATTGGCAAAAGAGCTATCTGAATTATTTGAGTGCCAACGAAAAATGGGGAATAAACATGCCAGTGAAGAATTTGAGTTGACGATTCTTGGGGCTGGCGACAAAAAGACAGGGATCCTTTGGAAGCAAGAACCTTCTCTCTCAGGCGAGGCTTTGCTTAATATGCTAGGCCATTGCACTTTTGAGAAACGTGAAAAAAGGGCGCCAAAGGCAAGTTTCAGTGCTGAGCGACATGTCTGGCTAACCAAATTGAATAATTTGAGAATTATTGTTCATGGTAAGAGCCGCGGACTTACTGATATCGAACGTAATTGTGTTCTGCATGCTCCTTATGAAAAAAAGGAGAAACTTACATATAAGCAATTGAAATTAGGGCTGACCAAGAAAGCGGGGACAAGCGATGACTTTCTATTTTCAGGGCTCAGGTATGAGCCAGAAAAAAATCCTGAAACTGCCACACTGGTAGAATTGAGTGGCTGGCAAGAAATTCGAAAGGCGCTGGTGGAAGGTCGCGAGTTGGTCGCTGAATGGCAAGAGATAAGTCAAAATGCGCTCTTGAAAGGCAAGGGATTTTCCTTAAGGCATTGTAGCTATCCGGGGTGAGAAAGGGAACTACAACCTGCGGGACGCCATCCTGCATTGCAGGATTATTGTAGCTAGTGGTCTGCCAGAAAACCCTAAAATCGTAGCTAACCAGTTGATAAAATGTGTTATAATTGTTCCATTGCAACCTGAAGATTTGCTGGGTGGAGCGATTATGCCCAATGATGGTGCCAGATCCCGCAATTCCGGCAAGTCTTCGCCGACCGGAGCGAACCGTCATGAGAACAGTCAGGCATGTGCAGATGGAAATCGGCGAGGCCCGGACCGGGGACATCGAACCGGCCCCGAAATCGCGGGACGACAGCGGGCACCGGGTGGCCGGAAAAAAGCCGGGCGCGCCCCTGCACGGGCGCAGTGATTCGTTCTGCGTCGAGACCGGCGTTCACTATCCGACGGATGTCCATTGACTCAGGGATGCGATGCGCTGCCGGGTTCGGGAGACCGCCAGGGCGTCCCGTATCCATGGCCTGCCGGGCTGGTGCCCGTCGGATCACCTCATCCGCCCGGCCGGAG
>JAPYNK010000011.1 GCA_028285825.1 Arenicellales bacterium
GCGGCACTACTCGCCCTAACCCTTGTTCTGTCCGGTTGCGGAGGCGGATCTGGCGTTCAACCCAATACCGGAAATACCGATCAACAAAGTAATGTTGTACAGGATGCTTTAACAGCAGACCCTGAACGTGTCATATCCGCCATGAGGGCGGCGACATCTACCGACCCCGTTTTTGGTAGTGTGGTTCAGACACACAGTGATGGCATTTCTCGATTAACAAGGGGGCAAATTAGAGAAAGCAATCAAGTTTTTTATCTTGATGTTGGTCGCAGTGATGGCAGTACACTCTCGCTTAATTCAAGGGATCATGCGTACGATGTGGTTGGTCCACAAACTAACTCAATAACAGGACGTGTTGTCACGGTTGCTCCTTTTTTGGATTGGAGCAGCAACAGTTTCACGCTTGGATACGCCGGTGTTGACTACGATCCTAATGATTTTGGCGACTGGATGGCAGCCGGTTACTGGTTACATGCAACCGGCGATTGGCGTAACGGGCAGATTGACGGAATCGAAGTTGGGGCAATTGCTGACGGGCCCGAGTTTTCCGGTTCCAGCAACCTTCCGAATTCGAGCACTGCAACCTATCAGGGCCAGGCAGCCGGCTTGTATGCAGGTCGATATGGCAGCGATCCGGGTTTGGCAGTCCCTTCGGGCAGCATAGAAGTCGGAGAGTATTCAGGAGACTTTCGGGCTACGGCCAACTTTCAGACGCTTGCGGTTACCGGTTCTATAACGAACATCTACGCTGATTTTTATATTGTATATCCGGATGGCAGGGAATTTATTGATTCGGGTGATAGTGATATTGAAGTGAGTTTAAGTGGCAGAATTGGATCTGGTGGCCGTATTACTGGCAGTGTCTTACCTTCAAGCCCAAGTCTGACTATAACGACCAGTAGTGGTTCATGGGGTAGTCAACTATCCTCAACTAGCGATGCTTCCGGGAATCCGAGAGCAATGGCCGGAACACATGGCGGTCGAGCTGTTTCAAGCGGTGGAACTGAAGTGGTATTTATCGGTGCCCATTATGGAACGACTGGAAGGTTTGAATAGTGCAGGCAGCAACCAAGGTCCCCATTATGAGGTTTTGTACGTCCTTCTTCTTATCCATTGCCCCTATTTGGATGGATTCATCTCTTTTTCGAAATATTCCAGGCAATGATTATGAGTAAAAGCAGTTTTCAAGGTATGTAGTATTCCTGATGTTGGCCTGTAGTGTTCGGGCTTTTAGTGGTCGAACCCCATTTTTTCGGGATTATGGTTCGTCCCCGGAGTCTATGAGGCAGCTTTCAGGCAATTTGCAATTCTGCATAGTCGTGTATCGTGAATGCCAATCTCCTTTAAGTGTGCAACGGTATTGATGATGTAATCAGTATTGGTCCCCATTGGGCCTTCAGCTTCCTTGATAATGTTGATGATGTCATTGTCCGAATTGAGCGATGCGAACTGTTTGTGGTCCTTTCTCGAAACAAAGGTCAGGGCTTCAGCCTTGTTGCCGTTTTCAAGATAAACGCTCTTGACGATGGGCCGATAGGCATAATTGGTCATCTCCCGGTCATGGAGATATTGCAGGGTTTCTTCGCGGCAACGCTCATCAATCTGAAATGCCATGCCGTGACAGGAGCCGCCCGGAATCAACCCGACAACCAGCCCCGGTCTCTCTGGTGTTCCTCGATAGTGTATGGACCACAGACACAATCGACGGCTGAACCCGTATAGCCGGGCAGGTCCGGAGTCAAGATACCGGAATCCCGGCTTCCACATCAACGAACCATACCCGAATACCCAGAGATTGCTGCAGGGCAGGGATATGGCGAAAGGGTTATTCGAGTGATAGTGGTTGCGGGTAAAATCATTCATGGCAAGGGTGTTTGATGGTGCGATTCATGATTGATGTTTTTTGTGACAGTTCGCCAAACGGATACAAGGTGTTGATTCTGCTTGAAGAGACCGGCATCAAGTATCGTCTTGTCTCGATTGATCTAGGCAGCGACCTCACCACCATTCCCGGGTTTCTTGAGGCCTCTCCCGACGGCAAAATTCCAGCTATTGTGGATCATGATGCAAAGTCCGAAGGAGAGTCTATTTTGCTTTTTGAATCCGGTGCAATCATGCTCTACCTTGCCGAGCAATCAAGGCAGTTTCTTCCGGACAATGCCGTTTTGCGAATTCAGGTGCTCAAATGGCTGTTCTGGCAGGTTTCGAATTTTGGACCGACACTCGGACAATTGATGCATTTCAGGAGCGACCCGGAATCTCCAATAGAGATCCTGGATTATTTCTTTTCTCAGACAAAACGCCTGTATCAATTTCTGGATCGTGAACTTGAGCAACGCGACTATATCGCACATGAATACAGTATAGCGGATATGGCCATTTACCCGTGGGTTGCAATCCATGAAAACCAGGGACTGAATATTCCCGATTTCCCGAATCTGATGCGCTGGTATTTCGATATGGAAGATCGCGAGGCGGTCGAGCGGGCTTATGATCTCAAGATATGAGGGTATTATTTTCCGGGCATGATATGTGAAAAATCCCCTAGATCAGCCGATACTTCATAGGCTTGACCAAAGCCGATCACGAAGGAACCGGATTCGGGTCGCAATCGATACAGCCGGAAATCAGCGAGTGT
>JAPYNK010000110.1 GCA_028285825.1 Arenicellales bacterium
TGCTCTGCCAGGCATTGATATCACGAACCGTTCCCGACATGCCCGTGCAGCCCGGATGAATATAGATCCCGTCACTGCTCTCTCAGTACATGGACGAAATCATGCATGCGCATTTTCAGTCAAAAGAGCGGCGAGTTTTGATGGGTCCTGACCACAAAATCGCGGAAAGTGCGAGACGGCAAAGACAGTGGTGCATCATGACGCCATGCAACTCCTACATCCATCGTTGGCACATCTTGCAACACATTCTTGGTCTCGACTCTATGCCCTTCCAGTGACCATGGCCGATATACCATGTCCGAAAGTATGGTAATGCCCATGCCCAGGGCCACCATGCTCCGTACCGCCTCGACAGAACTTGTTTCAAAAATAACATTAGGCCGATGCCCGGTCTTTTTCCAATACCGCATAGCTGTCTTGCTTGCTTCATCAACAGTCAGCATGACGTATGGCTCCTGCTGAATCTCGGCTAATGATACCGTTTCCAGTTGATTGAACGGGTGATTGGCCGACAGCCACAGCCTTCTGTGTGAGCGCAGCAATGTTTCCGAGTCGATTTCGGATCTATTCTTCAGGTTGGAAACCAGCATTAACGCCAGATCGAGCTTGCCCTTGATCAGTCCCCGCTCAATCTCTTCTCGATCATCTTCCACAACATGAGTCGTTACTCCCGGAAATATGTGCTTGAACCGGAGCAGTAAATTGGGCAGAAAATATGCCGCAACCGTGAACGAGACACCGATCACGATATCTCCTTCCACACCTTCGCCTGGTTCATGCGGGGCGTTTGTTGCTTCGGATACAGCTGCCAGAATATTCCGGGCATGCTGGAAAAACTGATGCCCCTGGAAAGTCAATGTTACGCCGTAAGCCTTGCGCGTAAACAGGCGGTAGCCGAGTTCCTCTTCCAGATCCTTGACCGCTGCGCTCACGGCAGACTGGGAAACATTCAACTCAGCCGCTGCCGAGGAGACCTTGCCCTGTTCAACTGTTGCGATGAAATAGCGTATTTGGCGGAAGGTCAGCATTGCAGATTGATCACAATTTCAGTAATGGGCCTCAACATCTTGCGGCCAGAGGCAGAACGGCGGTTCCGAATCTAGTGAAAGTCAAGTCCATGCAATGAGTGTACAGTGTTTAATTCAGCAATTCTCTCACTTTGTTCAAGAGGGTGTTTCTTTGTCCTCTGGCGCGAATGGCTTCCTGCATGTCGACGGAAACAAATCGAGTATCCATGTTTGGCTGCAACTGCCCAATCAGATCCATGTCGGAGGATATGACGGTACCCAGCATGAAATAACCACCACCGGATACTGCATCTCGATGCAGGGCAATAGGCTCGGTGCCGCTGGGAACCTGAATAGACCCATAGGGATAACAGCTGTCAACTATGTTCGAGGGGTCGGAACCAGCACCAAATGGCTGTTCTCTCTCTACGAATTGAAGCGGGTTTCCGCCCTGGAAGCGATAGCCAATTCGATCTGCTTCGGTCGCAACTTTCCATGTGTCCCCGAAGAATCGGGTTCCCGATTCTTCCGTCAATCGATGCCAGTATAGACCGGGCATAACCCTGATCTGTGCAGGATTGCCGGGCAGTCTCCGCAAATCAGCCGGGACAGTCGCCCCCTCGACGGATTTCGTGCTGGATGACACGGTCTGCAATGCATCACCGGGGCGCAACGCACGCCCCTCCAGACCACCCAGCGCACCAAGAGTATAGGTGGCTCGGCTGCCCAGAACCACCGGCACATCAATGCCGCCCTTGATGGCGATGCAAACCCTGGCTCCCTGTTTCAGGAAATCAAAGCTTAATGTCTGTCCGGCCTTGATCGCAAAAGAAGCCCATGTTTCTCGCAGTTCTCCATCCACGCGGGGCTGCATTTCGGCACCCGTGACCGCCACAAAAGAGTCTTCCGTAAATTCCATGACAGGTCCCATGAACACGGCTTCAAGTCCTGCATCACTCTCATTATTCCCAATCAAGAGGTTGGCAACTCTCATCGCAAAGCGATCCATTGCTCCTGAAATCGGAATTCCCAAATGATAGTATCCGGGTCTGCCCAGGTCTTGTATGGAAGTCGCCAGTCCCGACTCCTTGATTCTAATCGCCATTTAGAGCCTCCCCAATATTGCGGTTGTATTGATCCCTGTCGCTGTAAAAGTCATCCAGTGAAAAATCAAAATCCCTTATTTTCGGTTCATAGGTATTGCTCTCCACTTGACCGAGGTATTCCTCGTAGGTTTCTCTGTCGATCGGTCTGAACTTCACAATATCGCCAGGATTAAAAAACACCATGAACTCCTTCAAGTACGAAATGCCCTGATCAGGGTCATAGATTGGCATTGGGGTAATGCCGAACATCTGGTACCCGCCAGCACCCCGAACAGAGTAGATGCATGAAAAACACCCTCCGTAACCCACGGTCAATTTAGGCGTATCCGTCCTTGGACGCAGATATTTGGGCACTTCAATCTGCCGGTCTCTATCGACCATCTGGTACATGAAGGGCAGTCCTGCAACAAACCCTACCATCGTCACAAACCATGGACTGCCTGAATGAGCCTCTATGAAACTGTCAATTGAGTCGTACCCGTTAATCCGGGCCGCATAATCCAGATCAGTCCCCGATGGATCCTGATGGCGCTCGCGGAATCTCATCAGGGTTTCATGAGTCCACGGATCATTGTACAGAACGGGAACATCCACGACCCGCGTCTTCAACCGTCGCCCTGATGACCCTGCATGCTGTTCGAATCTTTTCAACTCAAGCAGAAGATCCTCAGGTTTGATGATATCCGGATTGAACTTGATCTGATAGGACGCATTAGCCGGGCAGATTTCAGTGACTCCGCTTATCTGACTCTCTCTGACGGAGTTCGTTATCGACAGGCTCTTGAAAAATGCCTCGAGCGACATCTGCTCTTCAATTTCCACAAATACATGGTCATCACCACCGAAAGAATAGCGTACCGACATGATTTTGAAGACCTCCTACATTATGTGTCTGTCTGTTGTGACAGGACGCTGACGCAACCATTGCTCGAGAAATCCTGTATGTATGTTCAAAGCGACTACATCATCATCCTCTGCTAGAGCCTGATGCAGCGATTTCGTGGTATGAATACCCTCTACTGCAAGCTCGGACAGGGCACGCCTCAGTCGCGCCAATGCTGCCTCGCGTGAATCGTCCCAAACCACCAATTTCCCAATCATTGAATCATAGTAGGGGGGAATATTGCAGCCAGAAAACAGCATCGTGTCAAAACGAATCCCCGGCCCTGCAGGGAAAGTGACTGATTCTGCAATTCCCGGGCTTGGCATGAAGTCCCGATGCGGGTTTTCGGCATTAATGCGGCATTCGATCGCATGTCCGTGAATTCGAATCTCTCCCTGCTCCAGACGCAGTGGATTGCCCTGTGCAATCCATATCATTTCACGAATCAGGTCAAGGCCGCAGACCATCTCGGTCACAGGATGCTCCACCTGAATGCGGGTATTCATCTCAAGAAAGTAGAATTCCTCCGTGCCTTCGTCGTACAGGAACTCGACTGTTCCAGCACCCCGGTAGTTCACATGCCCGGCCAGGGTGACAGCGGATGCACAGATCTTCTCCCGGATTTCATCGGTCAGTATGAGTGCAGGCGCCTCCTCCCATACTTTTTGACGTCTTCTCTGCAGTGAGCACTCTCTTTCATAACAGTGTATGACCCTGTTTCCATCACCGAGAATCTGGACCTCGACATGTCTGGCTTGCGGAATATACTTTTCAACAAAGAGGGTACCATCGCCAAAAGCTGCCTGAGCCTCAGCGCGTGCTTGAGGAGCCAGGCACTTGAGCTCCTCCTGATTATTGGCAACCCGTATCCCTCGACCGCCGCCGCCTGCCGAAGCCTTGATCAATACTGGATATCCAGCCTCCTTTGCTGTCGTACACATTTCTTCCAGTGAATCCAGGCGCGACTGACTGCCCTCGGCAATAGGCACTCCAGCCTCTCTGGCTATTTCACGTGCGGCAAGCTTGTCTCCCATCAAGCGAATCGTTCGACTGCTCGGACCGATGAATAGCTTTCCTGCGTCTTCAACGGCCTGAGCGAATTGCGCATTCTCGGCCAGGAAACCGTAGCCTGGATGAATGGCATCAATATCGTTATCAAGGGCAACATTCACAATTGCCTGTATGTCCAGATATGATTTTGATGCGGGTGAAGGGCCTATTTCCACGGCATTGTCAGCCAGCCTCACCGCAAGCGAATCGTTATCGCATTGACTGTATATGACTGTCGTCTCTATTCCCATCTCGCTAGCCGAGCGAATGATGCGACAGGCGATCTCGCCTCGGTTGGCGACAAGCAATCTGTTGATCTTGTTTTTTTGCAAAACGACCTATTCCTCAACTTCCATCAATGGCTGACCGGCTACAACCGCCTCTTCATCATTGACGAGAAACCTCACGACAGTCCCAGCCACATCGCTCTTCACTTCGTGAAAAGACTTCATGACCTCAACGAGGCCGATGACATCCCCTGCTTCGCATGGATTGCCTTCATCCTTGTACGGAAGATCGTCCGGAGTTGGCTTTCGATAAAAAATTCCCGGCAGTGGCGATAGAACAGTTTTTGTTGTCATGATTAATCTCCTGTCAATATAGATTCACTTGTATCGAACATGTTGGGACCCCAAGTCCAGATCCAACTCGATGGTTACGGAACGCTGCCGTGGCAGCATGCCAGGCGACAAGGTAGCGCCCGGCACATGGATAGAGCAGTTGCAATTCTCAGATCCCACGCTCTTCATTTCCTTGCATGAACATGATTCAAGTCGGATTTCAGCAAGACTTCAGTGTCTCGTTTGTGAGGTGACCACATCATGAACGGCCTGAGCCACCTCAACGGCATTGGGGGTATCGGAATGCACGCAAATGCTGTCTGCACCGACCTTGACCGACACTCCATTGACAGAATCTACGAGCCCCTCATTGATTGCCCTGGCCACCCTTTTTGAAGCCAGAACCGGTTCCACCGCATCATGCTCTCTGGTAATGATCAAGCCGCCTGAATCATCGTACCCGAGGTCGGCATAGAACTCGGCAACGAAAGCATGACCCCTGTCAACATAAACTTTCTCGTGCTCAGTGTGCTTCATGCCAAAAATCGGAACATCGAATACGTCGGCAGCATCACAAATCGCATGGGCCACCTCGCCGTTATTAGCTGACATGCCATACAGGGCTCCATGAGGCTTGATATGGCTGAGTTCCATGTTCTCGGCCTTCAAGAAGGCAACCAGTGCGCCAACCTGGTAAATAATCATGTTTGCCAACTCCTCTCTCTCAATCGCCATGGCTCGTCGCCCAAATCCCTGCAAGTCCGGCAAAGACGGATGAGCACCAACCCGCACACCATGCTGTTTTGCCAATTTCACGGTTGCCCGCATATGGTTTGGATCCGAACCATGAAATCCACAAGCTACATTTGCTGCCGTAATCAATGGCATCAAGCCGACATCATCACCCATCCTGTAAATGCCGAAGCTCTCGCCCATATCACAGTTTATTTCAGTGTTCATTTTCCAGTCCTCAATTTGATTCCTACTTTACGGTTTCGATGCATCGTAAAAAAAATACACCTGGAGAATTTTCGGGGATCGCTGAGTTTGCCGTTGCACATAGCCCACGAATTCAATTTCTCATGGTTGCGACAAGTCGAAGTCGTAATTGGTCTGCAACCACTGCAAGAATTAGCAATACTCCGATCACGACAATTTGAAGATATGACTCGATTCGGGCCAGGTTCATGCCATTTTGAACCAGGCCGATGAAGAGCGCGCCAAACACCACGTTTTCCAGTCTTCCTATGCCACCGCGCAGACTGACACCCGCAATGACACACGCGGCAATTGATTCAAGGGGCATTGTTGCTCCGATATTTGCTTCGCCGGTATCGAGCCGCGCGGTCAGCAGCAGGCCCGCAATTGCGGCCATCAGGCCGCACAATGCATAGGCGGAAAACAGGGTCAATCTGGTGTTGATACCGGATAGGCGTGCTGCCTTGATATTGCCTCCAACAGCATAGAAATAGCGCCCTGCGGGAGTCCAGTTCAAAATGAAGTACAGGATGATAATAAGAACCATGGTGATGACTACCGGGACCGGTAGCCCATAAATTGCTCCAAAGCCAAAAATATCTCCATATTCCGTGGGCATTCCATAAACCGGTGTGCCCCCGGTCAGGTACAGGGCCAGACCAAAGCCGACGGATGCCATGCCAAGACTCATCATGAATGGCGAAACATTCAGCAGGGAAATGCCAATGCCATTGACAATGCCGATCGTGGTGCCTGCCGCTCCGCCTGCCAGAATGCCGACAAGAATCGACAGCATCGCGGAATCCGGCATTGCTGCGTATGCCATTGCCATCGATGTGGCACCAACAACGGATGTGAGTGCCAGAATGGTTCCCACCGACAGATCAAAACCGCCCGTCAGCAACGCAAACATTTGACCCATTGAAACCAGAGTCAGATAAGTTGACTGCCGAACTACGTTGATCAGATTACGCCCGGTCAGGAAGTTGTCGGAAAGAAAGGTGAAGATTGCCACCGCGATCAGCAACAGAAAGGGCAGCACACCAAGCCTGACCAGCGCCAATTTCAGGAAATGAATGATCTTGCTCATGCTTGAATGACGTCCATGATCAGTTCAGGTCGTGCTCGATACTGGCTTTTTGGGGGACCGACCCGTCCCTGAAAAAATGTTTCAAGATTTTTTCTTCCGCAATCTCATCAGGCTCAAGTTCGGCAGTTATGTAACCACCACCCATCACATAAACTCGATGAGTGAGATGAAGTATTTCCGGCAAGTCTGATGAAATCAGCAGAATCGCGGCCCCGGACATTTCGCACAAATCACGGATAAACTCGTATATTGCCGTCCGTGTACCGACATCAACACCTACTGTTGGCTCATCAAAAATGAAGAGATCAACCTTTCGGGTTTGGCATTTTGCAAGCATTATCTTTTGCTGGTTGCCGCCTGAGAAAAGTCCCGCGTCCAGTTCAGGATTGGACGGTTGCAGATTAAAGCGGTCCGCCAGTTTTTTTACCCGTACTTTCTCTGCCTTCCTTTTCAATACCATTCCGCTGGAAATGCCCGGGGTTGTCAGTGCCGGCAATACGATATTTTCGCGAGCGTTGCGCATCATCATCAATCCCTCTTCCCGACGGTCAGCCGGAATGTAAAACAACCCGCGGTCCAGGATTTCTCTCGGGGACAGGTGACCAATCTCCTCTCCATTGAAAGTGATTTCAGCCGCACTTTTCGGAATCAGTCCAAAGCAGGATCTTGCGATTTCGGATTTTCCTGAACCGACCAGACCGGCAATGCCTACAATTTCCCCGCTTCTGACACTGATCGAAGCACCAATGACCGATTTGTCGGTTGTTGAGAGATCCCTGATCTTGAGAACTTCTTTTTTCGGCTTGAAGCGAATGGCTGGAAAAATCTGGTCAATCACTTTTCCAGTCATCATGCGAACCAGTTCACTCTCCGAAGTGTCTGCCTTGACCGTGTCTATGAACTTGCCATCTCGAAGAATCGTGATTCTGTCTCCAATCTGTCGGATTTCACTCATTCGATGCGTAATGTAGATGATGCCGACATGCTGTGACTTGACATGATCCACCAACGAAAAAAGATCCCTGGTCTCCCGTTCTGTCAATGAGGCCGTAGGCTCATCAAGAATGAGAATTGAAAGGTCATCTCGAAAGGCCTTTGCGATTTCAACCATCTGCTGCTCTGCACGGGACAAAAAAGCCGTGCTGGCATCCGGTCGCAGCTGAAATCCCAGGCGTGCCAGGACTTCAGTTGCTCGAGCATGCATTGCTGTCCTGTTTAAACATCCGTACCTGGTTTCCTCAGCACCCAAAAAAAGGTTTTCTTCAACGGTGAGTTCAGGGACGAGTGAAAACTCCTGAAACACTGCGCTTATTCCCAATTTTCTGGCATGGTGAACCGAAGAAAGCCTGAGCGGCTGACCCTTGAACCTAATCTGGCCGCTGTTCGCCTTGAGTGCACCGGCAATGATCGAAATCAAAGTTGACTTGCCCGCACCGTTTTCTCCGAACAGCACATGCACTTCACCCGAATTGAGAGTGAAATCCACGCTATCCAAAGCCCTGTAACCGGAATACTCCCGCGTGACACCTGTCAGTTCAAGAAGCGGCGACCTGTTCATACCCATAATGTACGAATCGCCGCCTACCCATCAAGAAACAGCACTCGGCTTCGAAAATCGCATATCTGATTCACATGAATCAATTCACTGAAAATGTGGCCTTGAAACCATCTGGCGCGAGCGATGAACCCCTGTCAAAGGTGTTTACATTCCCGGAATCGATCACGTAGAGAGCCGGACCGACATGCTTCTGATAAGTCTCTCCCTGCAATATTCTTACGGCTTGGTCGATTGCGACTCTTCCCTGAATAACGGCCGAATCCGTCGGTGCCGCAAGCATTTGACCCCGTTTAATTCCCTGGAACACGCCAGGGGTGAAGTAGTAGGCCATGACTTTGACCTGATCAGTCAGGTCACGTGCTCGCAACAGACCGGTAGCAGCTTCAGCAGTCACAGCGGTACCCACCACGTAAGAGATATCCGGATGGGCCTCCAGGGTGTCTTCAACCAGTTTTAACTGTACTTCCTTCCCGGTATCTCCATACTTCGTCTCAACGACTTCAATATCTGAACCGGCAACCGCTTCCTGAAAGCCTGCATTGCCTGCCTCAACCCATCCAGCCCCCGGAGGTCCCGGAAACCATGCAACCTTCACCTTGCCTGATCCGGCAGGATGGGCCTTTGCGATGTATTCACCGGCCTTGAATCCCATCTCGCCGAAAGAAACAAGTGACTTTGCCGAAAGATCCGGTGAAGACATGCCGTTGATTACATCAATCACCGGAATACCCTTTCCGCGAATTTCGGACACCAAATTGTTGAGCCCGTCGAAGGATATTGCACCGATTACAACGGCATCGGCACCGCCCGCAACACAGTCTTCTATCTGTGAAATCTGGGTATTCAGATTGGTATAACCACCTGCCTCCACAAGCTGCATCGTCACACCCAGTCGCTCCGATTCAGCGACAACTCCATAATTGACCGCCAGCCAGTATGCATCCTTCATATGTGGGAAAGACACGCAAATATCCCACTGCTTTTCAGCCTTGCCCACAGGCACGTATTCCATTGTTGACCGAGGGCTTTCCATGTTGAATGGAGGGTCCCATACTTCTACCGGATAGGGATACCAGTCATCTGCGCCCGCATTGGCCGGAACTACCAGCGATGCGGTAAATGCAATGATGGCAGAAGCCAGTACCAAACTCCAATGCCTTGTTAGTCGTTGTCTTGAATTCATGATATTAATACCTCTTGGTTGTGAGATTGGTTTTCTCTGAATTGGTGGTGTTGGATGCCGGATTTAACGAGCACTTTTTTGCTTGAATTGCAGCTAAAACCGGCACCAAACTGCCGCCGAAACATTTGATGTTGAAGGATCATATCAATCTGCAACAAAATCGTAAAGTTCAATATTACGATATAAGATTCCAGTATTTTCGATATCTGTATTCGACGAGACACAAGCACCAACCCAACGAGTCATGCCATGCACAAGAGGAGCTAGTCCATGTCCACTCTCTGCAGTGCTGAAACTTCCAGGCTCACCCTGGCATCATGGCAGTTGCCCGGAAAAATCGACATGAAGGAATAATTCATGTCGATTCACGGCTTGCAGTCGCTGCATTCCGTTTCGGCTTCAAAAAATACTACGCAAACAACCTTGCGGATAAGATCCTCCCAAGCAGAAATAGCGAAGAAACCGAGATTTGAAGCGGTTGTTTCTGATTTTTCGTGATCTCGTCATCATTGGGCTGAAGCCGAAATGTTCCGGAAAAACCTGGCAGACTAGGGATAAAATCCCGTCAATTGATTCGAAACCAGCAGTATTCCATGCCAATTGCAGAATTCAGGATAACTGATCTGTACCTATCGAATACATCATGGCCAGAATGAACCTGTGCTACAATTTTTCATGCAATCCGGGTTCAGGCAAAGCATGGATTTCAGTTCTTGATGGCAATCCACATTGAATTAACATGTTGACAGCAACATCTGTAAAGAGGTGACCTAATGACCGCTCAAACTCTCCAATATCCAACCCTTGCCAGTCGTTTCTGGGTTGATCGTGCATGGACCAGAAACATTGTCCTGGTTCTTGCGGGAACTGCCCTGCTTACCATATCGGCCAAGGTCAAGATACCTTTTTACCCTGTACCTCTGACCATGCAAACGTTTATTGTCCTGGCATTTGCCATGGCATGCGGCTGGAAAATCGCCAGTACAACTTTATTTTCCTACCTGACCTGTGGCGCAATGGGCTTGCCGGTTTTTGCGGGCACTCCTGAAAAAGGCATTGGGATTGCCTACATGCTTGGTCCGACAGGTGGATATTTGGTCGGCTTTTTTCTGGCTGCCGTAGCAGTTGGCTGGCTCGCTGAACGAGGCTGGGACAGGAAGTTAACCACTACTTTCCTAGCCATGCTGATCGGCAACATCATAATTTATGTTCCCGGTCTGCTTTGGCTGGGCAGCATTGTTGGCTGGGACAAGCCTGTTCTGGCATGGGGTCTGACGCCATTTTTACCTGGCGACCTAGCAAAGATTGTGCTGGCCATAATCGTTCTGCCCACTGCCTGGAAACTGATTGACCGGAATCATTCACAACCGGGAAGAATCCCAACATAAATGCTGTAGGCGATTCTGCAAGAGTGTTACAACAGTCTATATTCCCGATAAGATTGCCGCAATGATATCGGCGATTGCCTGCGGGTCAGGCTTTCTGTGAGTCAGAAGATTCGTCAAATGAAATTATTCAAGGGAGAATGCAAATGGGATTCTTTAATGGATCAATGGAGGGTTGATCCATGAATCAAGCACCCTTTCCCAAGCCGCCGCCCGCTGCACCATTGCCATTGGAGGAATGGCTGAAGCTCACTGACCGGGCTGAAGTCGGCAGGGAACCCTTTTTCCGTGGGCGCAATTCCGAATACAGGGTTTTCCGTAATGCGGTTGCCAGTCTTGGAGAAGGGCATATCGGTGGCGGCACCATGATTTTCCAAGGGGCTCCGGGCGCAGGCAAGACAGCATTGATGAATGAATGCATGGAGGCGGTACGCCGGCATTCAACCCCGCAAGATCCCTGGGTAGCGGTATCCATTGAATCCGATACGCTGCAGTCGGCGGTCAATGTGGTCATGATCCTGATTGAGGAGGCAAATCAGGAAAGAGCGCGGCTTGCCGATCAGTTTCCCGGCCAGGCTCCGGGGAATTCCGAAAAGCTGAGGGATCTCGGACAAAAGCTTGTGTCCGAGCTCTCGAAGTACGACTACACCGTGAGTGCCG
>JAPYNK010000111.1 GCA_028285825.1 Arenicellales bacterium
GCTGGGTGATTCTACGGACCCCTCGAAAGCCATGCTGCACAAGGCGCTGGGGGTACCCTCGTGCTTTCCATTTATGGATTAGCGTATCCTCAGGTCGGGCCACGGCCCACCGTGCAGGGTACTGGACCCGGTATCCTGAATGCACACAATCCTTGATTTTCGGTAGCTGGTCGCATCATTTCAAGTTGCGGAATCCGGGGTTTCGTGATTAATGCCTGCCCGGCAAATGAAGTAACGGAATGGTTCGCCCACCAGACTATGCGCTCTGGTACATGATCGTTTTTAGATGGTCCTCGGTCGCTTCAAATTCCGGTGCCGTGCCGTTATTCTCCAGAAGCAGGGGAATAATTTTATTGCGGACACCCATGCCTCGTGAGTCGACATATCCATAATCGCGAAGAACCGCCACAATCAAGTTGTTTCGGGGTGAGCGCTGACCCGCTATCATCTTTTCCACGGTCATTGAATTTTGCAGGGCTCCGGGACTCAGGATAGAGAGGCGATCAGCATACCTGACAATTTCGATTTCCTCATGTCGAGTCCAGTCTCGGTGGGCGACTGCATTGATGACCGATTCCCGAAATGCCTCCGGGGGATAGGCCCATGTCCTTTGTCTTCGAAGCGAATTATCCAAATCATCCAGCTCTTCCGACACAAATGGCTGCATGGCCAGAAAAAGGTTCTCGAGAAGACCATTTTGCAAATTATGACCGCCGACTCCGGAAGAGATGCCCCGAACCGGAACCAGCGGCTCATCAAACAGTCGATCATCTAGAGATCGGTAGCTTTTGTCCTTTCCCTCAAATGCCATCCAACGAATGCCGGCATTGGGTAGCAGCCGTCGTGGCGAGAGGCCAAACAGGACTAGACCAGCAATCGTGCATACCGGCGATGACCCCGGTATCGACTCTGTCATGAAGCCCAGCTTGCAAAGAATCGCTTGCCAATCTTCGTCCTTTTTCGGAGTCTCCTTCTCTCCAACGATTGACAGCAGGTACTCGTTCAGCCGATCCTGGCTTAAATCTGCCAGGCCACTGCCTGAAACCGGAAGCTTTTCGGCGTACAGCATGCCTCCTGAAGCAAATAATCGAGCCTGTTGCTCGCGAGTCGCCAATCTGGAAGTGCTACCGGCTCTGATATAAACATCTTCGCGGTCCTGACGGCGAACGACATAAGGCTTGGTTACACCTGTGTTTACGGTAATGACGGCAACGCTTTGATTCTCCGATATCCGAACTTCCCTGTAGTAAGGGATGATCTGTGGATGAATATAACGGCCAAAGACTGTGTCGATCAGCCACTGATCAATGTTTTTCCTCTGAATACCGCTGATCGAGCCGTCATCATCAACTCCCAGCAAAAGCTGGCCGCCCTGAAAATTGGCAAAAGCCACAATTTCCTTTGCAATTTGTTCAGGACGAACATCATCACGCTTGAACTCTACTCCAGAGTTTTCGCCCTGCGAGATTAGTTCCAGCAATTCATTTTTGGTCATGATATTCGGATACTCTCGTTGATGAATCCTTTCAGCCGGATGTCAGGATTTCCCAGTTTTCGATCACCTGAATTTAGACTAAAAGCGTTTCCTGGAAAAAGGCGCGCTTGCAGTTATCTTGAAAATCCAGTATCAAGCATTTCTGACATGACAGGAAATCATGAGCATCGGTTAGTCGGCCACTTGAGCGACCGAGTAAAATTTATTTTAACCTCATTTTCATTAATTTTAGGACTGCTTTCGAGTTTGCATTCTGTCAGCATCCCGAAACACCAAGGATAAATTGAATCGGCCATTGATTTCTACGGGAACCGCACCCATCGCCAAGGGCTTCCCGGCCGGCACTGGAATGGGAAAATCTCATGTTCCCTTGATTTCGTATCGGATAAGGGCCGCAGTGCCGGTGATCACTTGTGCTCAAGTCCTTACCAAGTAGCGTGCAGACAGCCATCTGTGGGGATCGAAATGCAAAGGCGGATTCCATGACCATTGAAAAGCCGGCCGCCACAAGTCCGACAATACATCATTGGGTGTCGCCGGATCTCCGGGCGCACTGCCGACGCTTGCGAAAGACAGGGACCGGGCAGGCAGGAGGAAGTGCGGAAGCCAACTTGTTCGGTATGGCATGGAGGAACATCCGGGAAAAATTTATGGTGCGAAGGAATGCCGGTTTTTGCCTGTTAATGATCCCATGGCATACAGGGCTTTTCCAGAGTGCAGCCCGGCGCCATGCAACCTCAAATCAGCTTGAACGCCCCGACAGCGATAGGGTAAGATATGCGGGCCAGCTAACCGGACAATCACGGGCCAGCAAAGCAAGTTGCCTTTCTGAGATGCGCATGCACATATCTTTTTCATACGGCTGCTGTCTGACAGGACTGGACCGGATGAATCAGGCCCATGGACTTTCGGCTTCATTGCGGGATTCGTGGCATCGGCTGCCGCCGTCCCCGGATTCATCCTGACCTCGATCCCAGACGCCTGAATTCAGGATGCCTTGACCGCTTCAACATCGTATTACTGCAAATGTCCGGCCGCCTGTTCCTCGACCGAAAAGTTCTGTCATGGGCCCTCTACGACTGGGCAAATTCGGCTTTTGCGACAACAGTTGTCGCTGGATTTTTCCCGGTCCTCTATAGTCACATGACCCGTGACCTGACGACACAGGATGCCCAGATATGGCTCAATGTCACGATTGCTGCGGGTAGCATCGTCGTTGGTATCAGTTCACCCATTCTGGGTGCGATTGCAGATTCAGGCAATCAGCGTAAAACCTTCCTTGCCGGATTTACCCTGCTTGGAATCCTGATGTGTCTGGGTCTGGGCTGGGCGGCATCCGGACTCTGGTGGATGGCACTGATCCTGTATGGCATCGGATTGATTGGATTCAATGGGGCAATTACCTTTTACAATTCTCTTCTGGTTCTGATATCGTCCATTGATCAAGTCGATCTGGTCTCCGGTTTTGGCTACGCACTCGGTTACATTGGTGGCGGCCTGTTGTTTCTGATCAATGTACTGATGGTTACCAATCCGGCCTGGTTTGGATTTGAATCCACCTCGGCTGCCCTCGCTGTCTCCTTTGTGTCGGTTGGAATTTGGTGGTTCATCTTCAGCCTGCCTCTCTTTCTATTCATAAGAGAACCGGGTGCTGCACGCACTCGGAGCATCGGCTCGACAGTTGGCGAGGGATGGCATCGTTTCAAGTCGACGATTCGGGAAGTCCGCATGCTCCGGGCGGCATCTTTCTTCCTCATCGGATACTGGCTATATATCGACGGTGTCGCTACGATCTTCAAGATGGCGGTATTTTTTGCTGACCGCATTTTGGGGCTGCCGTCGGACAGTCTGATCAAGGCATTGTTGCTGACCCAGTTCGTGGCCTTTCCGGCCGCGCTGGTCTTCGGCTGGCTCGGCAAGAAGATGGGCCCGAAGTTTGGCATCTCTATCTGTATTGCCGTGTACGTGATTGTCATCACCTATGCTTGGCAATGGCTTCGTTCAGCACTGGATTTTTACTTTCTTGCGGTGGGCATCGGCCTAGTCCAGGGAGGTATCCAGGGTCTCAGTCGATCCCTGTTCGCAAGGCTGATACCAGCATCCAAGACGGCAGAGTTTTTCGGGTTTTTTAACCTGGTAGGCAGATTCTCGAGCATTTTGGGTCCGTTGATGATGATTTTGGTACCGATTCTGATCGTGGGGGCTGATGAGCGGGACAGCATTCTGGCATTGCTCGTGCTGTTCGCAGGTGGCGCATATTTTCTCTGGAAAGTGGACATCGCTTCGGGCGTTGACGAGGCTAGGCGCCTTGATGATTCGATTGCCCTCTCGAAACCCTGAAGGGCAGCCAATGGCATTCAAGGCCTCTGCAATCTCTCATTGTCACCGGATAATCCATTACACTAATTCATGAATATAACGTGGGTACACAGCTTTGACCGCTCGCGTAAAACATACCATTGAGGTAATCTGTCGCAGAACTTCCTATCGTTTCTGTGGTTTTTCCCATACATAGGCAAAACCACAGAAAGTCAAAGTTCCAACGACTTGTGAATCCTTGCCCTGCAGGCGACGGAAAACAGCAAAACGGGATTTGGTGCTATGTAAAGGCTAATCCCTAATCCATAAATAGAAAGGGGCTTATAAAGATAACTTGACAATCGCTAAAAAGAGCATGAATCACCCTCTTATGAGGGGTAAATCAACAAAGAACCATCACCAATCAATGAATAATATGGCTCGAAACGTTCTGGTCAAGTTATCTTTATAAGTCCCAATAGAAAACACG
>JAPYNK010000112.1 GCA_028285825.1 Arenicellales bacterium
GATTTGATCGCCTGCATATACTGCAACTGCAGTGGATCGAAAGCTCACCCGTTCAAGATGCGTTTGAACACGCAAGGCATTGCCAATGAGATTTGACGATGCAGTAGAAGAAGACTTGCATTCGACAATAATCTTGCCCGTCGATTTCTCAATAATCAGGCTGGCTTCCACGCCGTTCTGGTCTCGGTAGTACGAGAAATTACCGGTCTCACCCAGATTTGCTTTTTGCTTGACAAGTTCTGCGACAACCCATGTTTCGAAAATCGGGCCGCGAAGCGGATGCGTATGCAGTTGTTCTGGAGTATGAATTCCCAAAAGCCAGCAAATCAGCCCGGTATCAAAGAAATGCAGCTTGGGCTTCTTTACGATTCTCTTGCGGAGATTGCCAAGCAGGGGCGGTAGCCGATAGGCAATATAACCGGTTTCGAGAATGTCGACCCAGGCTTTTGCCGTTGGTTGAGTAATGTCGCAATCTCTAGCAAGTGATGAAAGATTCAGCAACTGGGCGGTCCGGCCTGCGCACAGCATCAAAAAACGCCTGAAGTTTCCGAGATCGCTGACGTTTCCAGTCATTCGTACATCACGTTCAAGATAGGTGGATGCATAGGATCTGAACCAGTCCACGACTTCCAATCCTTTCTCGATATCTGAAGCTCTCTGGCATATCAGTTGTCTTAAGGATTGAAAATTGCCTTTGCCAATAACATGTCCTGTGAAATAGTCTCGCCATCACCCCTGTCATATTTTATGCCGGTATGTCGAGTATGGTTAAATTGCCTATATTCATGTCGCAAAAGGGCAACTGGGTTACAATTTGCCTCGAGTAAATTTTGTATACTCGCAAAACTTTTTCTTGAGTCCATGCTATATCAGCCGGAATATTTTTATGCAGGCAAATACGATTGAAGTCATGGCAGGCAGATTTCGGAATTCCGATGGCCGAAAAGCCCGTCCCTATACCAAAGGTAGACAGGTCGACCGGTTGACAAAGGCCGAGATAAAAGCGCTGATCGGCGAGTCTCCCAGGCGTGATCTTCTAATTGAATATCTGCATCTCATTCAGGATCGGCATGGGCATTTGTCCAGCAAAAATCTTGCCGCTCTAGCTGATGAGATGTGCCTGGCACAGAGCGAAGTTTATGAAGTAGCAACATTCTATGCCCATTTTGATGTTGTTCATGAAGGCGAAAACCCGCCACCTCCCATGACAATCCGGGTTTGCGACAGTATTTCATGTGAACTCGCAAATGCCGAAAAACTGGTTCATGACCTGGAACAGGCTTCACTGAAAGACGTCAGAATCCTGCGTGCTCCATGCATGGGCCGTTGCGCAACCGCACCGGTTGCTGAAGTTGGACACAACCATGTTGATCATGCAACCTTGAAAAAAATCACGGAAGCTGTTGCAGGCAAGCACATACACCCGGCAATTCCTGACTACATTGGCTTTGATGACTATTGTGGTTCGGGAGGTTACCGGCTATGGAAGAACTGTCTGAAAGGGAGGTATTCTCCCGAACGAATACTTGATGATCTCGATACATCCCGGCTAAAGGGTTTGGGAGGGGCCGGATTCCCCACAGGCCGTAAATGGAGAATTGTCGGCGGCTACGAGGCACCTCGACTGATGGCGGTCAACATTGATGAAGGAGAGCCCGGAACCTTCAAGGATCGCTACTATCTCGAGAGCGATCCACACCGCTTCATTGAAGGCATGCTGATAGCAGCATGGGTCGTGGGTATCGAAAAATCCTATGTTTACATCAGGGATGAATATCCGGCAATCATTGCTTTGCTCAAGGAGGAAATTGCGAAAGTACAATCAGCAGGACTTGCCGATCACCTCGAAATCGAGATTCGTCGCGGTGCAGGGGCCTATATCTGTGGCGAAGAGTCTGCAATGATTGAATCCATTGAAGGCAAAAGGGGACTGCCTCGCAATCGCCCACCCTACGTTGCCGAGGTTGGCCTGTTTGGTCGACCGACCCTGGAAAACAATGTCGAGACACTGCACTGGGTCCGCGACATCATTGAGAAGGGTCCTAAGTGGTTCTCGGAGTCCGGTGCCAACGGATGTTCTGGCTTAAGGAGTTATTCGGTCTCAGGGCGGGTAAAAGAACCCGGCGTGAAACTGGCTTCAGCTGGAATCACCATCCGGGAGCTGATTGAAGGCCATTGTGGCGGAATGCTGGACGGTCACAAATTTAAATCCTATCTTCCCGGAGGAGCTTCAGGGGGTATACTTCCAGCCTCAATCGACAACGTGCCGCTAGACTTTGGCACACTTCACGAATACGGATGCTTCATAGGCTCTGCGGCCATAGTCGTATTTAGCGATCAGGACAACATGAAGGATGTTGCATTGAATCTGATGCGGTTCTTTCGTGATGAAAGCTGCGGTCAGTGTACTCCCTGTCGAAGTGGCACCGAAAAGGCGGCCAGGTTGATGGCGAAACCCGAATGGGACATGGAACTTCTTGAAGATTTAAGCACTGTCATGACCGATGCTTCGATATGCGGTTTGGGTCAGGCTGCCGGCAATCCCATTAACTGTGTCTTCAAATATTTTCCAGAGGATTTATGAGTGATGGGCAATACTATTCGCTTTACCCTGGACGGAAAAACCATCGAGTCATCTGACGGAGAAACGATCTGGCAGGCTGCAGATCGTGTGAACATCCCTATTCCGCATCTGTGTTATTTGCCCCAGCCAGACTATCGTACGGATGGCAATTGCCGTGCCTGTGTTGTAGAAATCGAAGGCGAAGGAGCATTAGCTGCATCCTGTCTTCGAAAACCGGCAGAGGGAATGGTGGTTCGTTCTGATTCGGAACGTGCCAGAAAATCCCAATCACTGGTCATGGAATTGCTGATGGCAGATCAGCCATCTCGGGAAAAGGCTCACGAGCGAGAATCAAGGTTGTGGGAATGGGCGGAGACGCTGGACACGACATCCAGCCGGTTCCCGGCACGAGACAGTATTGATCGTGATTTAAGCCATCCCGCCATGCATGTGGCCCTTGATGCCTGTATTCAGTGCAATCTTTGCGTTCGGGCCTGTCGGGAAGTGCAGGTCAATGATGTGATTGGCATGGCTCATCGCGGTCACCATGCAAAAATTGTTTTTGACTTTGATGACCCAATGGGCGCAAGTACTTGTGTCGCCTGCGGTGAATGTGTGTTTTGATTATGTGAGGCATCCCCATCGACTGAATAGACCGTTGATCCGGCTTGATAAGGCATCAAAGTTAGGGGATATCAAGATTGACCCCTCAGATTTCAGCAGTCATTTCCGGGAGGCAAGCTGGGAAGAAGCGCTCGATTATGCATCAGGCGGTCTCAGGCAGATTCGAGACGAGCATGGGAGCAGTGCCATGGCTGGTTTCGGTTCGGCCAAGTGCAGCAACGAGGAAGCCTATGTCTTTCAGAAATTGGTGCGTGCCGGTTTCGGCACCAATAATGTCGATCATTGCACACGCCTGTGTCATGCCTCATCAGTTGCCGCACTGCTCGAAGGTATTGGGTCGGGTGCAGTATCAGCTCCATTCATGGCCGCAGAAGAATCGGACTGCATTATTCTGATAGGCGCCAATCCAACCAGCAATCACCCGGTCGCTGCAACCTTCTTCAAGCAGGCAGCAAAACAGGGAACAATCCTGATTCTCATGGATCCGAGAAAAACCCAGCTTCAACGCCATGCCACGCATACCCTGCAGTTCAAGCCGGGTACCGATGTTGCGATGTTGAATGCAATACTGCATGCCATTATTGAGGAAGGCCTGTATGACAGGGAGTATGTTAGTCAGCATACTGAAGGATTCGAGAGTCTCAGTAGGCATGTCCGTGAGTTTTCTCCCGAAAACATGCAGAATGTTTGCGGGATTGATGCTGAAACCCTAAGGACGGTAGCCAGGAAATATGCTGCTTCCAGAGCATCCATCATATTCTGGGGGATGGGTATTTCTCAGCATGTGCATGGCACGGATAACGCTCGTTGCCTGATTGCCCTGTCGCTGATTACCGGTCAGATTGGTCGGCCTGGGACCGGGTTGCACCCTCTGCGAGGACAGAATAATGTTCAGGGCGCTTCCGATGCAGGGTTAATTCCCATGATGTATCCCGACTACCAGCCGGTTTTTGAAGAGAATCCGAAAGCCCGCTTTGAAGATGCATGGGGCACATCTCTTGATCCGGAAAAGGGCTTGACCGTGGTTGAGATCATGCGGGCCATTCACGATGGGCAGATTCGCAGCATGTACATCATGGGGGAAAATCCCGCGATGTCTGATCCGGATGTCAAACACGCACGAGAGGCTCTCGCCAGCTTGCAGCATCTGGTCGTTCAGGATATTTTTCTCACTGAAACGGCATTTCACGCCGATGTGATACTGCCCGCATCAGCCTGGCCTGAAAAAGATGGAACAGTAACTAACACGAATCGACAGATCCAGATGGGTCGACAGGCACTGCAGCTTCCGGGGGAGGCTCGTCCCGATTGGTGGATAACTACGGAAATCGGAAAGCGGATCGGCATGGAGTGGAATTACGAGAGTCCCTCCGATATCTATCAGGAAATGGCCAGCGTAATGCCATCTCTGAATAATATCTCCTGGGGGCGCATCGAAAATGAGGGTTCAGTAACTTATCCCTGTGATGCACCGGATCGCCCCGGCAATGATATTGTGTTTGAAGACGGGTTTCCCACTCAAAACGGGAAGGGAAAAATTGTTCCTGCCGGCATCATTTCTCCCGATGAATTACCAGATGAAGACTTTCCGATGATCCTGAGTACCGGGCGCCAGCTCGAACACTGGCATACCGGCGCGATGACACGCAGGGCCAGCGTTCTCGATGAAATTGAACCGGAAGCTGTTGCTACCCTTTCATTTGACACTTTGCAGAAATTAAGTCTGGAGCCGGGTGAACGAATACAGGTATCCACTCGCCGTGGATCGATCGAGCTGGTGGCAAGAATGGATAATGCGGTTCCAGAGGATATGGTCTTTGTGCCGTTCTGTTATGTCGAGGCGGCGGCAAACATTCTGACGAATCCAGCACTGGATCCAATTGGCAAGATTCCCGAATTTAAATTTTGCGCGGCAAGGGTAAGTGCTGCTTGATTGTTCGGGCCCACTTTCAACATTATGATTTTTCGGATTGACGATTTATGAGCGATATTGATATTGCACGAGCTGCCCCGATCAAGCCAATCACTGAAATTGCAGATCGACTGGGCATTCCCAATAATGCTTTGGTGCCTTATGGAAAAACCAAGGCGAAAGTCGACCTTGATTACATTCAGTCTCTATCAGACAGGTCGGATGCCAAATTGATTTTGGTTACAGCGATCACCCCTACTCCTGCAGGAGAGGGCAAAACCACTACATCAGTCGGTCTGACAGATGGACTCAATCAGATCGGCAGGAAATCCATGGTGTGTTTGCGGGAGCCCTCACTGGGTCCCTGTTTTGGAATGAAGGGCGGAGCCGCTGGCGGTGGGTATGCACAAGTGATTCCCATGGAGGACATCAACCTCCATTTCACTGGAGATTTTCACGCGATCACATCGGCACATAGTCTGCTTTCTGCACTCCTGGACAACCACATATACTGGGGCAACGAAGCCGGCATTGATGTTCGCCGAATAAGCTGGCGACGCGTCGTGGACATGAATGATCGTTCCTTGCGTGAAATCAACAGTTCACTAGGCGGGGTAAAAAACGGATTTCCCAGAGAGGATGGATTTGATATTACTGTTGCCTCGGAAGTCATGGCCATTTTTTGCCTGGCTAACGATATTCATGATCTGGAAAGACGGTTATCGAGAATCGTCATCGGCTACACCCGTAATCGCAAGCCGGTGATCGCAGATGCCGTGAACGCCCCTGGACCGATGACCGTGTTGCTTAGAGATGCAATAGCTCCAAATCTCGTACAGACGCTGGAACACAATCCGGCATTTGTTCACGGAGGTCCGTTTGCAAATATAGCCCATGGCTGC
>JAPYNK010000113.1 GCA_028285825.1 Arenicellales bacterium
GACCGACTGGAAATTGAATCGCCCGGCATGCTCCCCAACGGCATGACCATAGACAGCATGGAGGCCAGTCAATCCACGCGAAACGAGGTGATAGCATCCGTGTTCGGAAGTTTTCCGATAACCGATATGGCGGGATCAGGTGATCGCGAATACCTGATGGAACGTCGTGGGGATGGCGTTTCAATCATCCGTACCGAAACCCGGAATACCGCTGGCCTGTTTCCAGAATACGAACTGATCGATAATTCGAGCCTGGTACTGCGTATCCCCGCCGCAAAACTTGAACTCGTTCCGGCTGATGCAACGGTTACCGTTCATTCAAGAGGTGATCCCCTTGCCGGGATTGAGGTGCTTGCGCTGTTCCCGAACAAGACCAGTGTAAAAGCAACTACGGACGAATCCGGCAATGCAGCATTGAATCTCTATACAACGAATTTACCAATGAGGATATATGTTGCCGGCACTCGATATGCGGCTGGACTCGAGCATGACTGGATACCCGAGAGTGGCGGACTGATGGTTGAACTCGAACCGCTCGATTCAGGGGGTTCCGTAATCTTTGCCAAAGGTTCCGGTTATCTGCCAGGCCTGCATGGCCGTCTCAATCCGGTACACGATACATCTGACCGGACCTACATGTACGCTGACAACATTGCCGTCAATGATGGTCGACAGGAGCCTGTACCATTCCGACCCGGCAAGCCATTGCGGCTGACCGATGCCTATGGATATGAATTGTCGCTCACTGTTGTTGACATCCTGGGCCAATCTTGCCTTGTCGAATATCGCCCTTACGAATGATGCATTACCTGCCCCGCCAGTCATGCCTGTCCAGTAAGTGTTGATAACACAACCGTTGTAAAATCATGCAGCCCATCCAGAATAACGTCACCGAATCTTTCCTCAAGACGCTTGGCAGTTCGCTCGAGAGACCGCTGAAAAAAGACGAAAAGGACTATCTGAGACATTATTTTCGTCGTCTGTCATCGCAAGACTACGATGACTCTCGGACCCTGGAATACTACGAGATTGCTCTCGAACATCGAAAGTTCGCAAAAGTACGAAAGCCCGGCGAAGTGATCATTGAATCCTACAACAGGAAAGTTGAAGGGGCCTCAAGCCGGAGCACGGAATATACCCTGGTTTTGGTTGTTGTGGATGACATACCCTTTCTTGTCAACTCGCTGTTGATGAAATTCAATTCCCTGTACAAGACTCCAGAACGCTTTCTTCATCCAATTTTCACAGTAGAGCGAGACGCAAACAGTCAAGCACTGTCGTTTAAAGAATGCTTTCAGACACAGAATGAAGACCACCCCAACAATGAAGCCTACATTCAATGTGCGATTGAGTACACGCCCGAAGACGAACACCAGTCCATCAAGGATGGCTTGCTGGATGTTATTGTTCAGATACGAACTTCTGTCGATGACTGGCTGGAAATCCAGAACAAAGTCAGGGATCTGGCCAATGAGCTGCATGACAGGGATCCGGATTCGGAATTATCCGAACAGATTCATTTTCTGAACTGGATTCAACAGGAGAATTTTGTATACCTCGGCTATTGCGAGGTAGAGATCGATACCCGCAAGCGTTCGAATCAACCGATACTTGTCGAAGACTCCCTGCTTGGCAATCTCAAGACCATCTGCCACAAGGAAGACAATCTGATCGACACCGCGTTGCCGCCAGTATCCTATCCCAACCCCAAACGAGTGATCTACACCAAGGCCAGAATCAAGGCTGAAATCTATTATCCGAGTTACATGGACTGTATCCTGATCCGGCATGATCCTGAAACCCACAAAGGAAAAACCCGTATCAGTTGCGTGATCGGCTTTCTGTCCAGAAACAGTCAAATCCAGGGACACATGTTAATTCCGTATGTGCGGGACAAGATAGAATGGATACTCAATCACTGTGGCATGAGACGAGACGGGCACGGCTTCAAGGAATTGCGTGCATTGCTGACCACCTTGCCCAGGGACAAACTGTTGCAGATGGACAGGGAGGATTTGTACCGACTGGGAATGACCCTGCTCAATCAGGAACGACGCAAGACACGAGTACACCTGCACCGCAATATCTGTGGACATTTCTACTCTTGCCTGGTCTATATCCCCCGGGACCTGTTCGATAGCACATTACGAGCAAGAATACAGGAATACATGCGAGTGGTGTTCGAGGCCACCGAAGTCGAGTTTGATGTGTATTTCTCGCAGTCCATCCTGACCCGAATCCATTACATCATACACATCAACCCGGGGTCAGATGACCATCATGATCAAGAGCAGATTGAAACGGACGTTCAGAATATTGCCCGAGACTGGAACGACAGCCTGCTTGAACTGCTGAAGGAAAAAAAGCCATACCAGGAAGCACGGAAGCTGTTTGAAGTCTATGCCGACGCCTTTCCGGCAAACTACCGGGACTCGTTCAGTGTCCAGAACGCAATTGCCGATATCGCCATTTATGAAAAGATGACCGATGGCGAAGTACGTTCCAGGCTCTCGCCTTTCCAAAGAGGAAATCCCGATTCTGTCGAAAATCAAAGCGCCTCATTCAAAATATACAGCAAGAATATTTCACTGGTACTCTCGGATGTCCTGCCAATCCTTGAGAACATGGGGGTTCGCGTTCTGCGAGAAAGACCTTATCGAATCAAGCGCAGGGGGGCAGAACAATTCGGACTGCTTGACTTTCAGATTGCCAGAAACGACTCGAATGACTTCGACTTCAAAACCCAGGGCAAAATTTTCGAAGAGCTGTTCGTGAGGTGCTGGAACGGGGAGATTGAGACTAACGGGTTTAATGCCCTGACTCTTTTGGCCGGACTCAGCTGGCGCGAAATAATGGCAATCTGCGCCTTGTTTCGCTATCTTAAGCAAATCAGGTTGCGCTATAGCGAACAGTCAATTATCGAAACCATGATCCGGTACCCGGAACTGGTGAAGGATATATGGGACTGGTTTGAGATCCGGCTAAACCCCGGTCTTGCCGATCAAGATGATGGGGTTCTCCACGACAAGGTCCGAGAACAGCTGAAGCTCGTGAATACCCTGAATGAAGAACGCATCATGATTGCATTGATGGATGTAATTGCCGCAACCTTGCGAACCAACTTCTATCAGGTCTGACCGGTATGAAGACTTTCGCACCGAAGTCCTGGGCCTGGTCAAGGCACAACGCGTCAAAAACGCAGTAATTGTGCCAGTTGGCTCAAAAGGAGGGTTCGTAGTCAAGAAGCTGTCCGAGACACCACAGGACTCTGTTCAGGATCAAGTCATTGCCTGCTACAGGGCATTTATTCATGGATTACTCGATCTCACCGACAATGTCTCAGGCATGGATATCATTCCACCTGAAAATGTTAAACGTCTTGATGAAGACGACCCTTATCTAGTGGTAGCTGCCGACAAGGGAACGGCTACATTTTCGGACATTGCCAACAGTGTCGCGAAAGACTACGGATTTTGGCTCGGCGATGCCTTTGCCTCAGGCGGTAGCGATGGCTATGACCATAAACGCATGGGGATTACTGCGCGTGGAGCGTGGGAATCGGTCAAGCGACATTTCCGGGAATTGGGCAGGGATATCCAGAATGAACCTTTTACAGTGATCGGTATCGGCGACATGTCCGGTGACGTGTTCGGAAACGGCATGCTACTGTCCAGAAAAACCCGACTGGTCGCTGCTTTCAATCACCTCAAAGCATCAACAGAGTCCCATTACGATGCACAGGACCGGAACAACGATAATCTACGGGTTGATGCCATAGACCTACGCTGCAAGGTAATTGGCGAAGGCGGAAATCTCGGGGTAACCCAACTGGCCAGAATCGAATACGCAATGGCCGGCGGGCGTTCGTATACGGATGCCATTGACAATTCTGGAGGAGTCGATACCTCTGACCATGAAGTAAACCTCAAGATTCTGTTGAATGCCGAAGTCAAGGAAGGTGCATTGACGATGAATGAACGCAACAGGGCCCTGATGAAAATGGAAAAGGATGTGGCAGAACTGGTCCTGTCGAATAACTATCAGCAAACCCAGATCATCAGTATCGAGGCAGAGAGCGGCAAACCCTTGATGTCCCAGCACATACGCACAATCACCATGCTGGCAGAAGACGGAATGCTGGACCGGGACATAGAATTTCTGCCATCCCATGAAGAATTGCTTGAGCGCCTTGAAACGGGCAATTACCTGACTCGACCGGAACTTGCCGTGGTTCTCGCCTACAGCAAAATGGACCTCTATCAGAGACTGGTGCAGTCGGAGTTTTCGGATAACTCCTATCTGCTGATGGAAATTGAACGTTACTTTCCAGATCATGTTCGGAAAAACAATTTAGCCGGAATTCACAAGCATCGCCTGAGACGTGAAATCATCGCCACCCAACTTACCAACGACCTGGTCGGTTGCATGGGCTCCTCGTTCCACTTGAGAGTCATGGATTTAACCGGCAGGCCGATCGAAGACATCTGTGCGGCATATTTGGTTGCGCGTGATTCCTCCAATTACCGGGCAATCAGCAAGAAAATTGTCAATCTTGACAACAAGGTCGATGCCGCTCTGCAGATTGAGGCATTCAACAGGCTCTGTCGATCACTCGAATCAACAATCAACTGGATATTGAAGAAAGTTGAACAACCCGAAGATCTCGAATCCCTCATAAATCGATACTCCAAGCCCTATCTCGAACTTTGCGGGAATCTAAGGAAGATCCTCAACAAGGCCGCCAGAGAACGTTACGATGACATAAACAAACGCATGGTGACGGCGGGTTTCCCGAAAGCACTGGCTCATGACATTGCCTGCCGGGATATTCTGAATAACGGCATTGATATTGTTGAATTATCGCTTGCTCATGCAAGACCGGTTGTGGAGACGGGCGAGATACTGTTTGAGGTCTCTGAA
>JAPYNK010000114.1 GCA_028285825.1 Arenicellales bacterium
GGCCTATACAATTGCTGATTCCCGGCTTGCCGCACCACGGTACAGCACTTGATTCAGATTCACCTGCATTTGCTTGTGAAAGTTCATGCTATCGTCATCAAATAGCGCGGTTGGAACAGGGATATCCTTGAAATTCTGGAATTCGTCAGTGCCCTTGACCAGCATGGCATAGTCAACGGGCGACTTGGTTTGGCAAACCGAAGTGGCAAGATAGGTGATGACCATCCCTAAACGCGGTTGACTTGTCCGGTTTGATCCCGAACCATGCAGCAGATAGCCATGATGAAGGGAGGCTTGACCCGGTTTCAGCTCAACTTTCACGGTGGCTGATTCATTGATCTTGAAAGAAGCTTTCTGTCCCCGGGTCAGCAGGTTTTCCGAATTGCTGATATCCTCGTGCTGCAGTTGCCCCAGATGATGCGATCCGGGAAGAAAATGCATGCAGCCATTCGCTTCGTTTACTTCACTTAACGCTATCCATACAGAGACTTCATGATCGGTGCTTAACCCCCAGTAAGTGAGGTCTTGATGCCAGGATACAAAGGAACTCGAATGTGCGTCTTTAAGAAAAACGCTGGTTGACCAGACCAGAATATTGGGTCCGATAATTGTTTCAACGGCACTCAGGACTTCCGGTTTCCGGATGATTTCATTGATGTATGGCGAGAAGACATGAAGATTATTGAGTTGTCCTCGATTGCCAAGTTTCGGGGCATACTGGCTGTTCATAATTTCCAGTAGATGATCCCGGCACTTTTCTGTTGCCTGTTCGTCAAGGACATTGAGCGGAAAGAAGTAGCCATCACGCTCAAAATTGTGAAGAAGATCTTTATTCATGATTTTGACACGTCGCTAGTTTGGCGTGAGTTGGCGGATTCTGTCATCAGTTGACAAATATTGCAATTTAAATTTTCGGCATTGATGCCTTGTTGGGCGGCAATGGCCTGACCATGAAGAAGAGCGCCCCGCCGGCGAGGCATGATATTCCAGTGCCGACAGCATCATACCCGATACTGCAGAGTCTTTGGAAAATTCGCATCTATTCCCGAAGGCGATCAGCCCTGTTGACGGTGATCTGTGAAGTTGATCGCAGTAACCGCAAAACCCTGAACCTAACCGAACAGCAGGTCGGTGCTTCGGTCGTTTGGCTGAATGCGCGAACTTGGAAAAACCGCAGAAAAAACACTGCCTTTTCCGGGAATGCTCTTGATGCGGAGTTTGGCATCGTTTCTGTTCACGATATGGTGCACTATGGCAAGTCCAAGCCCGGTTCCTCCAGTATTCCGGGAGCGAGTTGAGTCAACCCTGTAAAAGCGCTCGGTAATTCGAGGTATTTCCTGTTTTTCAATGCCGATACCCGTATCTGCAATTGACAGGGTGCCCACAGAGGATTTGACATCCCATTTGATGGTAATCTTGCCTTCGGCAGGCGTGTAGTGAATGGCGTTACTCACCAGATTGGACAATAGACTTTCAATTTCCGATCGGTTTCCCAGCAGGTCATATCTGGAATTGACCTTGGTGTTTATTGAGTGGGAGCGCTTGCCGCTTAATGCTTTCGCGTTGCTCGACACTGATTCAATCAACTCGACCATGTCAAGCGTTTCAGGTGGATTTGGGGTATCCGGATTCTCCAGCCTTGACAGCATGCTCATGTCCTCGATGATTTGCTTGATCCGGACAGTCTGCTTGTGCATGTGCTTGATGGCTTGTTTCCACTCTGAGGAAATGCCGGAGCGTTTTTTTTCCGACATCATCTCCAAATAGCCGTAAAGAATACTGACGGGCGTGCGTAATTCATGGGATGCATTGGCAATGAAATCGCGTCGAATGCTTTCGAGTGCCTTGACCTGGGTTATGTCACGCGCCATTAACAGGTATTGGCGGTTTTTGTATTGCAGGAAGCGAAGTCTCAGGATGAGATCAGGATGGTTTGGAGAGGCGCATTCGAGAGACTCCGGATATCCTTTTCCTGAAATAAATTGCTTGATTTCTTCTGATTTGACCAGTTCGCCGAAATGGCTATGGGCATGCTCGGAAGTAGAGAATCCGAACCATGTTTCCGCCATGCTGTTACCCCAAATCAGGTTCAGGTCATGATCAAGGATTGCGATGGCATCGGGAAGCCACGAGACACTATCGCTGAAGTCTTCAAGTACATCACCGGTTTCAGTGGATTCTCCATCTGTTAATCCGGGTTCATCCGGCGTCTCGTCCTGAGATGAACCGGTATTCGAAGGTCTCGGACCGTGTTGTGCCTGACTGCTGCGATAGCGGCCTAGAAGATATGCACCCCCGGCAACAATGCCGATACCAAGGAAGACAAGGAAGCTTTCGGTAGACACAGTTTAACCGCAACTCAAGTGGTCGAAAGTCGATAACCAACGCCTCTTACAGTCTTGATCAGCTTGCGGTGATTGTGTTTCTCGAGGACGGACCTAAGGCGACGAATATAGACATCCACGGTTCGTTCATCGACATAGCTATCCTTTCCCCAAATTTGATCGAGCAACTGGGTGCGGTTGTAGACTCTTTCGGGCTTGCGCATAAACAGGTACAGGAGTTCGAATTCCTTGATTCCAATCTCAACAAATTGCCCGTTGATTTGCAGGGTATGGGCCTGAGGGTTAATCACGATATCCTCACAGGCAATCGGTTCCCCTGTCTGCTGGGGCCTGTTTCTGCGCAGGCCAGCGCGGATTCTGGCGAGCAGCTCATTGGTCGAAAATGGCTTGGTGATGTAGTCATCAGCACCATGGTCAAGCCCCTGGATTTTGTCTTCTTCCTGGCCTTTGGCAGTTATCATGATGATGCAGGTATCCAGAGTCATCGGCTGAGATTTCAGCTTCTGGGCATAGTCGATGCCATCCATGCCCGGAAGCATCCAGTCCAGCAGAACCAGATCCGGAATTTTTTTCTTGATGCACTTGTCCGCTTCCCTGGCGTCCTTCGCTTTCATGGTGCGGTAACCTTTACGCTCAAGGAGGAACCGCAGCATCTCTCGAAGCGCTTCGTCATCTTCAACGATGAGTATTGTGGATTTAGCCATAATGCCGCAAGTGAACCATAAAAATATTAAAGAATTATGACTCGGCTAGAGAAACTTTACCCGAACCACCTTGCTGCATGCGGATGCTCACACGGTAAACATTCTGCTGAATAACCATGACTCAATTCCAGAATGCGAGTCTATCAGCTTGGCGATCTATTCAGACTTGTATCGATAAGCCGGGAAAGCTGTTTCACTCCTTCAGGAATGCTGTCAGAGGGGATCGAAGAAAATCCCATCCGAAAGAAATGCCCCGGCGAGTTTTTCCCATGAAAAAAAACGCTACCCGGCTCGAACAAGATACCTTGATCTCTGGCTGTCAGTGCCAGTGCATCGGCATCTAGTTGATGAGGGCCTTCAATCCAGAAAGATGAGCCGCCAAATGCGGATCTTCGGATACTGCCGGGAAAGTATGACTCAAGCATTTCACCCAATATCGACCAGCGTTCCTTGAGCACGCTTCTTAAACGCGTAATCAGTGCATCGTGATAACCTCGTTTGATGAATTCGGCAACGATAACCTGATTGTTGTTCGGCGGATGACGAACCATGAGGCGTCTCAGGGCACGTGCATGGCGAATGAATTCAGCGGGTCCCACCAGGTACCCAAGCCGGATGCCGGGAGCCAGGGTTTTGGACAGACTGCCAACATAGATCACGCGTCCTTCGTGGTCGAGGCTTTTCAGTGCAGGCGTTGGTTCGCCAATGAAATTGGACTCCCATTCGTAATCATCTTCAATCAGGATGATATCATGCTCTTTGGCTTTTTCCAGCAATTCAAGGCGACGTTCCAGAGACATGGTGACCGTGCTTGGATAGTGGTGAGAGGGTGTTGTGTAGAGACAATCGCACGTTGACAGTTTTTTCTTGAGAATAATGCCCTCTCCGTCAACTGCAAGTGGAACGGCATGAGAGGTAAACATTGAAAAAACATTTTCTGCATCCACGTAGCCCGGTGTTTCAAAACCCACAACCTTGTCCGCATTCAGCAATAGCTGAGCGGTCAGGAATATTCCCTGCTGGGCACCCATGACAATTAGTATTTCATCCGGCTCTGCCCAGATGCCGCGGCGAGGCAGCAGTTTCTGGCGTATCTGCTCTATCAATTCCTGATTATCCCGGTCATTTTGATCACGGCTCCATTGATGTATCGACTGAATCGATGCGGCGTGCCTTGCGCATATTCTCCAGTTGGCAATCGGAAACAAGCTGTGGTCATATTGACCGCAGATAAATGGATACGGGTACCTGTACCAGTCGCCGGGCTTGATATTCTGTCTCAGTTGCCCGGGCAAGGCAGTTAATTTTCGGCCCCATTGCAGGTTTCCGGATCGAATGACCTCTTGATAAGGTCGAGTGTGGACGCGTCCCTTGAAGACATTCTTGTTGACGTAGTAGCCACTCCGCTCCCGAGTGATCAGCAAGCCATCATCGACAAGTGTCTGGTAGGCGTGGACAACCGTGTTTCGGGCAACATCCAATTGTCTGGCGAGCATGCGGCTGGATGGCAGGGGTTGAGAGACATCGAAATGTCCATCCAGTATATGATTGGCGATCATTTCCTGGATTCTGGATTGCAGCGTTCCTTCGCCGTGTTTCGGGAATTGAAACAGATATTCGGTCATTGCAATTTACTGAGAATTTCGAGGGAAGAATAAATGTTCATGCTTGAGTCAGGGGACAGAATCTCTCCAAACCCATCATGCTGCAGTGCCTTCATGCATCGGCTAACATTTCCTGCCTGCCCGGAATGACATGTGCGGGTCGACATGCTCTTCCGTTTGTTCGGCTGACTTGAAGCTGTCCCAGGCCGTGCGATCTTATTCTTGCCTTATTGCCATGAAATCAACATGCTCCCGAAAATACAGTTCTGTCATGATGGAATGATTGACTGTGAAATGTTAACAGCAATTTCACTGCTTTCCCAACGTTTGAGATGCATGCCCGGTTCGACGGAGTCGAGCATGCCATATCCGGTTGAACCAATTGAACCGGTGGTAGGCCGGTACTATAATTCAAGGGCATATCCTTAATTATAATGAGTTGAGTCATGAAACACGAATCAATTGACCGCATAGAGTTGCATCATTATGTTGGCGGTCAGAGGGTTTACGGTCAGAGCGAGCGTTTTGGCGATGTCTACAATCCGGCACTCGGTACCATAATGAAGCGGGTTCCACTGGCGAGTGAGCAGGAAGTCAAGCAGGCAATCCAGGCTGCAGCGGATGCCTACCCGGACTGGTCAACCACTCCAGTTGGTCGTCGGGCACAGGTCATGTACAATTTCAGGGAGCTGATTCGCAAGCACATGGACGAGCTGGCTCAACTGGTCTCCAGCGAGCATGGCAAAACGATTGAAGATGCCAAGGGTTCAATCACCCGAGGCCTTGAAGTCGTTGAATTCTGTTGCGGGATTCAGCAGCTTCTCAAGGGTGAATATTCGGCAAGTGTTGCTAATGGCGTTGATTCATGGGGTATGCGTCAGCCACTCGGTGTTTGTGCTGGTATCACGCCCTTCAACTTCCCTGCCATGGTGCCGATGTGGATGTTTCCGGTTGCCATTGCCTGTGGCAATACGTTTGTGCTGAAACCTTCTGAGAAGGATCCCTCATGCCCGCTTAGAATGGCCGAACTAATGACGGAAGCCGGCTTGCCCGACAACGTATTCAATGTCGTCAATGGAGACAAGGAAGCAGTCGATAGCTTGTTGACCAATTCTCAGGTTCAGGCTATCAGTTTCGTGGGTTCAACACCGGTCGGCGAGTATATTTATCATCAGGGAACCGCCCATAATAAGCGGGTCCAGGCACTGTGTGGAGCCAAAAATCACATGGTGATCATGCCGGACGCTGACATGCAGCAGGCGACAGATGCCGTGATGGGCGCTGCCTATGGTTCAGCTGGCGAACGCTGCATGGCCATTTCCGTGGTTGTCTCGGTCGGTAATGAACCCGCTGATGCGCTGCTTGAAAAGTTGATGCCCAGACTGGATGAGCTTAAGGTAGGTCCGTACACTGATGCAGAATCTGAAATGGGTCCGGTAGTCACGCCCGATGCAAAAAAACGCATCGAGGGCTATATCGCAAGAGGCATAGATGAAGGGGCAGTACTGGTTCGCGATGGGCGTGGACTGCAGGTTGAAGGATGTGAATTCGGGTGCTTTGTCGGTGCGACCCTGTTCGATCATGTGAAAACTGACATGACCATCTATCGTGAAGAGATATTCGGACCAGTCCTCTGTATTGTCAGAGTCGAAAGCTATGAAGAGGCAGTCCGGATCGTCAACGAACATGAATTTGGCAACGGGGCTGCAGTCTTTACCAGGGATGGCGATACAGCCCGGGATTACTGCAATCGTATTCAGGTCGGTATGGTAGGGGTTAATGTGCCCATACCGGTTCCGATGGCCTATCATAGTTTTGGTGGATGGAAACGCTCGCTATTTGGCGATCATGCGATTCATGGTCCTGAGGGAGTGCGCTTCTACACCAAGCTGAAAACCATCACTTCGCGCTGGCCATCCGGAATCCGGGCCGGTGCCGTGTTCAACTTTAAGCAAGGCGGAGAGCACTAGCCGGGAATCTGTCTCCAAGGGATGACATCAGACAGATTTAGCGGGGGTTTGTCCTTTTGGGTCTGAGAGCAGTCAGACGATCCGGGTAATCGGTGGTTATGATGTCGACTCCCAGATCGATCATATCCCGCATATGCTGGACATGGTTGACTGTCCAGACGCAAACTTCAAGGCCAAGTTGATGTGCTTTTGACAGCGATTCAGTTTCAATATCCGTAAAGTTTGGGGACCAGATATTGGCGCCCAGATCACCCACAATCCCCGGCAGGTCCTTCAATCTGATGCTGGTCGCTGTTGACTTTGAGTCATGGCATGGACTTTTTCCGTCTTCGGATAGTCCATATTGACCACGCTGATCGCTCAACAGCCCTATCTTCAGTCCAGGCAGCATGCACTTGATACCGAGCGGCAATCGCCAGTCAAAACTCTGGACAAGTGCTCGGTCGATAATGCCGAGGCTTGATATCTCCCTGGCTGCGATTTCGATATATTGTTCAAACGGGGGCATCAATGAAGGCTCACCGGGTGCACTTTTCAGTTCGATGTTGATCTCGATGTCGGCATTGATTTCCCGGAGCTGACCCACAATGTCTTCAAGCGAAGGGATGTGTTGTCCATCACAGGAAGTTTGTTCCGGGAATTGGGACGCATAGTCCGATTTTGGGTTCATTCGTCCAACATCGTACCGGGAAAGCTCGGCTGCCTTCAAATCGCGGATTGGCCATTCTTTCTCAACCCATGCTCCACTTGCATCGCGGGCAATTGCGGGCGAGAGCCTTGGATCATGATGTACGATCAATCGATCGTCCTGGGAGACCCAGACATCAATTTCGACGGCATCCGAGCCGAGTTTTACTGCAGACGAGACAGATTTGAGCGTATTCTCGGGATACAGGCCTCGTGCCCCCCGATGTCCGTGGATTTTTGGTCTTTGCGAGTTGTGCGCGTTATGCCGATTCTGCACCGAGGGCTGGGTTAAGGGTCCTGCAAGAAGCCTTATTTGCCGAGCTCGAGCCGCACCTGTCGTGCTTTTTCAATCAGGAAGTTGATGACATCAATCAGATTCTCATGATTTCCGGCATGCGATACCGAGGTCATGTAACGCCCGTCAATAATAATGGTCGGGACACCGGTAATGCCATACTGACGGGTCATGACTTTTGAGAAATTAATCTTGCTGTCGATTGCAAAAGAGTCAAAGGTATTAATGATGTCTTCACCGCTTACGCCATATTGTCCAGCCCAGGCAGCCAGATCTTCCTTGTCCCTGAAAGGACGTCTTTCATCATGAATGGCATGGAACATCATGCCATGCAGCGGGTCGAGTTTATCCAGAACTTCGAAGGTATAGAACGCTCTTGCTGAAAATTCATTGCGTTCTGGATTGAAGTAGACTGGCATGGGGATGTATTCGGCTGTCTCCGGTTTGGTTTTCAGCCATTCATTGATGACCGGGTGTAATCGATAACAATGCGGGCATTCATACCAGAACACTTCGAGTACCTCTATCTTGTCCCCGGTTTGGACCGGCTGGACCTGCTCAAGTTCAGTATAGTGCCCATCCTTGACAAATGCCTCTTCCGGCTGGTTACTCTGGGATTGTGCCGGACCTGTCAGGGCAAGCAGAGCCAGAATTCCAAAAATGGTGCCCGAAAACGAATGGATTAGAGGTTTCGGAATGTTGTTCATAATCAGATACAGGGTTATTGATCAAGGAAAATGAGGCGGATTTCAGTTCGATATTTTGAGCTGCTGCCCGAGCCATGCCGGAACACCGTCAAAACTTCGATTGCCCATGCAGATAATAACGTTATTGTTACCCATGTTCAATTGCAAAGATTCAAGAATCCGTTCCCGGGTGCGACAGGTCAGAACCGGGATCTTGGCTCCTATGGCCTCGGGATTCCAGCCAAGTTTCCGTGGCAGGTAGAAGATTGCCTGGTCCGCGTCCTGCAAGGAGCGGCCCAAAGCTTCACCGTGCATCCCGCAAGACATGGTATTTGAGCTCGGATCAACGATTGCGATCATTCTGGATTTCGGATATTTGCTTCTCAAGGCAGCGAGTGTGGCTCGAATAGCAGTAGGGTGGTGGGCAAAATCTTCGTAGAGGCGCAGTTTACCGGTTTGCATGATGCATTCCAGTCGTCGTCTGGCGGGAATGAATTCTTCCAAAGCAGCACATGCATCATCAACCGGCACCCCGGTAGCATGGGATGCCGCAATCGAGGCCAGTGCATTTGCGAGGTTATGAGCCCCTATGCATTGCCAGTCTGCATGACCGGTCTTGAGTCCTGCATGGCAGATGTCAAATCGCGAATGATCATCAGTCAGGCTGTTGGCATTCCAGTCAGATTTTTGCAGGCGCAGTGAGGTGAGTTCGACGGCACTCCAGCAACCCATGTCCAGGACATCCCGAATATTGCGATCGTCCTGATTGGCAATCACCATTCCATTGGGCGGCACAATCCGTAACAGATGGTGAAACTGCTTCTTGATATCCGCGACACTGTCGAAAATGTCGCCATGGTCAAACTCGAGATTGTTGAGGACTGCAACATGCGGGTGGTAGTGGACAAATTTCGAGCGCTTGTCGAAAAAAGCGCTGTCATACTCATCCGCTTCAATTACGAACCATTCTGATGAACCCAGCCTTGCCGTTTGGGAGAAGTTTCCCGGTTGTCCGCCAATCAGATAACCCGGATCCATGTTGGCTTTGACGAGTATCCAGGCGATCATCGATGCAGTGGTTGTTTTGCCGTGTGTGCCTGCAACGGCAATTACTTTTCGGCGTGTCAGGACATGGTCGTGCAGCCACTGAGGGCCTGAGGTGTATGCAAACCCTCTCTCCAGAATTGCCTCGATCAGCGGGTTTCCTCTTGAGAGAACGTTGCCGATGACAATCAGGTCGATATCCGAATCCAGGTGCCTGGGGTCATATCCCTTCTTGACTTGAATTCCGGCGTTGGCAAGACGCGTAGACATTGGTGGGTAGGCACCGTCATCACATCCGCTTACAGCAGCTCCGAGTTGCTCGGCAATCTGGGCAATGCCGGCCATGAAGGTGCCGCATATCCCTGCGATGAAGATTTTCAACTTGCGGGTGCCATGAGACCGGTCATGAGAGTCATGGCAATGCCGATCAAGACCTCCAGCAGGATGGCCATCCAGAAACTGGCGAATTTACCGATTTCCAGCGTTTCCTTGAGAATGAAAATGGTAACAATGAAGTACCAGAAGCTGGTGATAACAACAAGCAGCTTGGTAAAATCAAGCGTGGTGTCAAAGATCGCATCCGGACCGGCAAAAACGAGAATCGGGAGCACGACTGCGACCATGATGGCGGAACAGCCATAGAGTGCGGAAGCAGACTGAAGCCAACGTTCGGGTTTCTTGCAGATTTTCAGGAAGAGATACAGGCTTGCTCCCAGCATGG
>JAPYNK010000115.1 GCA_028285825.1 Arenicellales bacterium
GTTCGCTACTACCTGGTCGCGATTTTGTTCATTATCTTCGATCTTGAAATTGCCTTCCTGTTTCCATGGGCAATTGCCCTGGATTCGCTCGGTGTATTCGGATTTTGGGCCATGATCATTTTTCTGGGCATTCTCGTGATCGGGTTTGTCTACGAATGGAAAAAGGGCGCTCTGGAATGGGACTAGCATTATGTCAATAGAAGGTGTTCTGCGTGAGGGCTTTGCCACAGCCCGACTCGATGAATTGATTAACTGGGCACGCACGGGATCCATGTGGCCAATGTCCTTTGGACTTGCCTGCTGTGCCGTCGAGATGATGCAGGCCGGCGCGGCCCGCTATGACCTCGACCGCTTCGGAGTGATGTTCAGACCAAGCCCGAGACAGTCCGATGTCATGATTGTCGCCGGCACACTCACCAACAAGATGGCTCCGGCACTGCGTAAAGTCTATGACCAGATGCCAGAACCCAGATGGGTGATTTCCATGGGTTCCTGTGCCAACGGCGGTGGCTACTATCACTATTCCTATTCCGTGGTGCGTGGTTGCGACCGGATCGTGCCAGTGGACATCTATGTTCCGGGGTGTCCGCCCACTGCTGAAGCCCTGATCTACGGAATCCTGCAGCTGCAGAAGAAAATCAAGCGAACTTCCACGATTGCAAGACCGGCCGTCCCAACCCGGGATGCCGCATCCTGAACATCCCATTGTCACGCCTGGCCCATGACAACACTTGCATCGCTGGCTGAAAGTGTCGATGAATTGCTGGGATCTGCCCTGCACTCAAGGCGACTTGACCTGAATGAGTTGACTCTGGAAGTCGACAGTGCGGAGATCGGGTCCGTGTGCACCAGGCTGCGCGATGACCCATCCTGCGAATTCAGGCAGTTGACTGACTTGTGTGGTGTCGACTACTCAGCCTACGGACTGGAGCATGGTGAATCCCTCGATAAACCGCGTTTTGGCGTGGTCTATCACCTGCTGTCCCTGAACCACAATCTGCGCATCCGTGTGCGTGCCCTGCTGGATCAGGAGCGGCCCGCGATTGACTCGGTGATCGAAATCTGGCCAGTCGCCGACTGGTTTGAACGGGAAGCGTTTGACCTGTACGGGATCGTGTTCAAGGGGCATCCGGACCTGCGCCGGATTCTCACTGACTACGGATTTATCGGACATCCCTTCAGGAAGGACTTCCCGCTATCCGGACATGTCGAGATGGCATATGACGAAGACAAGGGCCGCGTAGCCTACCGGCCCGTTACCGTTGAAGACCGCATCCTGGTACCGCGCACCATTCGTGAAGATACCCAGACCGGCCGTCGCCAGGCAGAAACAGGCTGATGGCGGAAATTCGCAACTACACCATGAACTTTGGCCCGCAGCATCCGGCTGCACACGGGGTTCTCAGGGTCATTCTGGAAATGGATGGCGAGGTGATCGGGCGTTGTGACCCGCATATCGGCCTGCTGCATCGGGCAACCGAAAAACTGGCCGAATCCAAGCCCTTCAACCAGAGCATCGGCTACATGGATCGCCTCGATTACGTGTCCATGATGTGCAATGAACATGCCTACGTGCTGGCCATCGAAAAAATGCTCGGAATCAGGCCGCCACTGCGAGCGCAATACATTCGCGTGCTGTTTGACGAGATTACGCGGATTCTCAATCACTGCCTGTGGCTGGGAGCTCACGCACTGGATGTCGGGGCAATGACGGTGTTTCTGTACTGCTTCAGGGAACGCGAGGATCTAATGGACTGCTATGAAGCAGTCTCGGGAGCGAGGATGCATGCAACCTACTATCGCCCGGGCGGGGTATACCGTGATCTACCGGAGCAAATGCCGCAGTACATCCCAACCGGACGCCATTCCGAAACGGAAACTGAACAGCGAAACCAGGATCGATCCGGCTCCCTGCTCGATTTCATTGAAGCCTTCACCGAACGCTTCCCTGCCTGTGTCGATGAATATGAAACCCTGCTCAGCGACAACCGCATCTGGAAGCAGCGCACGGTTGACATCGGGGTGATTGCACCGGAGCGCGCTATCGCACTCGGATTTACCGGCCCCATGCTGAGGGGATCGGGTGTCGAATGGGATTTGCGCAAAAAACAGCCCTACGAAGTCTATGACCAAATGGATTTCGACATCCCGATTGGCACCAATGGTGACTGCTATGACCGTTATCTGTGCCGGGTTGAGGAGATGCGCCAGTCAAACCGGATCATCAGGCAATGCATCGAGTGGTTGCGCAGCAATCCAGGACCGGTCATCATTGATGACTACAAATTGATTCCACCCAGTCGCGAGAGCATGAAGGGCGACATGGAATCCCTGATTCATCACTTCAAGCTCTTTACCGAAGGCTATTTCGTCCCTGAAGGTGAAGCGTATGCGGCAATTGAACACCCCAAGGGTGAATTCGGAATCTACCTGATATCGGACGGGGCCAATAAACCCTACCGGTGTAAAATTCGTGCTCCGGGATTTGCCCATCTTGCTTCACTGCATGAAATGTGCCAGGGGCACATGCTGGCAGACATGGTCGCAATCATCGGAACGCAAGACATCGTATTTGGGGAGATTGACCGATAATGAGCGCGCCGGCCCAATCCCGCTTGTCTGAAGCCGCCCTCGATGAAATACAGGGCGAACTTGCCAAATACCCGGCCGACCGCAGACCGTCGGCAATCATGGCGGCACTTCGCATTGCACAGGACGAACACGGCTGGCTAAGCCCCGAATTGATCGAAGAGGTGGCGGTAATTATCGGGGTACCTGTGGTACGGGCCTATGAGATCGCAACATTTTACTCGATGTACGACCTTGAGCCGGTTGGCCGGCATAAAATAGAAGTCTGCACCAATATCTCCTGCATGCTGAGAGGCTGTGACCAGGTGGTGGACCACCTCAGGCAGCGGCTGGGAATCGATTTTGACCAGACCACCGAAGACGGCAAGTTCACCCTGCGCGAAGTGGAATGCCTGGCTGCCTGTGCCGGAGCTCCGATGATGG
>JAPYNK010000116.1 GCA_028285825.1 Arenicellales bacterium
CCATCCTTGTCCTCCAGGTTGCCTCCCACAGCTTCCAGTGCGCTGTTGATCAGCATGATTGCATCATAAGACTGGGCACCATAAAACGATGGATACTTGCCGTGCTTATCGAGATATGCGGAGACAAACTTGCGGTTACCCGGGGTGTCGAGATCCGGAGACCAGAACATGGTCATCCTTGACCCGAGGACCGCTGACATTCCTGCTTCCTGAAAACGGGGCAAGCTGATTGAGTCCACTGTGAACACCGAATACAACGGAATTTCACCTTCAAGGCCAGCCTGCTGGTACTGCCGGATAAAGGCCCCGCCGGCCTTGCCCGGATAGAACACAAACAGCCCTTCAGCCCCCGATGCCTTGACCTTGGCCAGTTCTGCTGAAAAATCCAATTGGGCATCCGCCCCCCACTTGGTCAAATCCTTGCCGACCACCTCGCCTTCGAATGTCGACTCCGTACCGGCCACCATGTCCTTGCCAGCAGCATAGTTGGGGGCCATGATGTACAACGACTTCACCCCTTGCTGGGTAAGATATTCTCCCATTGCCATAGGGGTTTGATCGTTCTGCCAGGAAGTAGAGAAGAAGTTTTCGTGACAGAGGGTTCCAGCCATTTTCGAGGGGCCCGCATTGGTACTGATCAGAAATTTGCCCGCATCCAGTACCGACTGGCGTGAAGCCAGCAATACATGTGACCAGATGAACCCGGTCACAAAGTCGACATCATCCTGTTTGACCAGCTTATCGGTCCTTTGCTTGCCGATATCCGGCTTGAAGCCATCATCCTCGATGATCAGTTCGACATCTAGTCCACCCATCTGGTTTCCGATATGCTCCAGTGCCAACTCCACCGAGTTTTTCATATCAGCCCCGATCACTCCCGCCGGCGTCGTCAATGTGGTGACGAAGCCAATTCGCACAGTGTCCGCCGTCACCGACAAGGACGGTAAGGTGAGGCATACAACAGGTAGAATGGCACGTGACAGGTACTGTAGTATTCTCATGAATTAATTCCTCATGTTGGCATTACTTTTTTATCGCGCACGTCACAATTCACGATTTCGCATCGATAAACTCAAACTTTTTCTTCTTTGTGATCATTTTATCTGTTATCACTGATATTATCAAACACTATACCCCTAATCGACAATTAGAAATCAGGAAAAAGACCGATCTCTGATCATAGATGCAAATCGGCTGGCACTTCACAAGGCATTACACCCTGCCATTGTCAATGATAGTCGTCCAGGTTTTTTGGGCAACAGTGTAGTGCAGTCGAATGCTGCAAGCTCCGATAAAATTGGGAATTATATACATTGGTTGACGCAGGCCAATCCTCTCCACAATAGGGTTCGATATGGGCAGTCAGCCCCGTATCGTCCCCACCTTCCGTGTCCTTCGCGCTGATTGAGGCTGTTTGGCGACACGATTTCATCTTTGTCTCAACCAATGTATATAATTCCCAATATTTACAGTATCAACATAAATCCTTCAGCGTGGGAAATTCCTCCTAATGAATCGAGAGTTAACAACAATGGTGACAAATAAAATAACTAAAGATGAAATCCAATCAAGGAATCTGATCTGTCTTGGCAGTGGATACGTTGCGTGCATGAGAAATAACCATACTGTTCGTGCGTTCCTGGCCACAGTATTCTTAATACTGACTGGATGTGGCGGGGGGGGGGCAATGTCTATTGACTCTACGAATTACAACAACAAGAACGATCTTCTGATTCCAGTTGAAAATCGGAAAGCACTGCATTCAGCCTTAGGATCTGCTATTCAAGGTGGTGAACAACCCCAGAGTTTTTCTGACAATAGCGTTGTACAATCGAATGGGGACAATGTATCAGTGTCGGCAAAAGTCAATAATTTGATTGATTCAGAAATCACGGTTAACTTCGGAAGCACTCAAATCCTGCTTGATTCCTTACGTCACCGGCAGGTAGACGTACAGGTCTATCCTCCATTAATGGTATGGAATGCCTTGAAACGTGAGGAGATCTTTGTTCAAAAAGACGATACTGTAACTATAGGCCAAATTTTCACAAACTGGAATGTAGATGATCGCCATCCTGATAATAAACCAAATTGGACAGTACAGTCTCAAGCGGTTGATCCAAAACTTCCGAGAGAATATGTCATATTTGGTTATTGGCTGCATGGAAACATGAAAGATCTGGCTAAAGCAAATGTTGGATCTTTTGCAGTCGGTCCCGAGTTGGGCTTACCCCCCAATAGAACAGTCCAAGGCACCGCCACCTATAATGGAATAGCTGGAGGATTATACACCTATAGTGTAGATCATCCACAATTAAAATACGATGAAGCAGGTGATTTTGCAGGTGAAATAACCCTAAAAGCAGATTTCGATCAAAATAGTGTTTCTGGTTGCATAGGGTGCAATACAGGCATTAATTTGAACTCTGTCACTGATCGTAACAGGGTTCCCGAAATGCTTCAATCAAAACTGACCCCTTCTTCAACTCGAACTCGTATCTTGCTTCATGGTGCCAATATTAAATCGTCAGGAGATTTTTCTGGGAAGGTAACAGCACATTCAGATTATGGGACAGTGAATATACCTTATTTCGACACAGGCTCTAGTGGTTCATGGGTTGGAACACTGTCAAAAGAACAAGATCAAGGTAATCATCCAAGATTGCTTGCAGGTACATTCGGTGCCGATTTGCAAGATAGTTTTATGGGAAAAGTTCAAATGTTAGGGGCATGGATAGCAACCAAGGAATCTGCGGCAACTGGAATAGAATTGGACTATGATCTCAACCTGCCCTTTCCGTTGAATCCCCCATTGCCTCCTCAATGAGATTCAGGGGCGGTGCATAGCACCGCTTGTATTTCAGCAGCCCTAAAATCAACTGAATAGAAATGCATTTTTGTCCAGATCATTGATCGTGCATGACTCGCATTTCGGTTTGCGTGCTGTACACAAATATCGACCATATAGGATTAGCCAGTGATGAACGTCTTTCTTGAATTGATCTGGAACCCGCTTCATCAGATTTATACAGGCGGTATTGAATAAGTTGCTGTTGCATGAGCCACTGGTTCATTATCATCGCCCGAATAGATCTTGATTTCGCATACAACAAGTCGCTTACCAGCCTTTAACAGATTCGCGTCGGCTAGAAGATCTTGGTCCGCAGCCGGGTCCGGGTCAGCGCGGCCTGTCCGTACCCGAACGCGACCGCCTGCAATCTGCCGGATGAGGCACTTTGGAGGATGTGCTCCTGCCGACTGTCCTGAATTCCCCTTTCCCCTGCCCGTCTAGGACCAGCCACGGATTCGCCCGCCCGGAATTGGCCATGAAGGCCGGAAACCCGCGCCAGTGCCGTGACCGGGAAGCGAAACGGGCATCATGCATGACCCGAATCCGGCCCTTCGAACCGTTGCGGACCATTCTGTCGCTCAATGGGCCCAATCCCGGGCTGCACCTGACCAGAAATGTTTCCATTTGAGGATTAGTGTGGCTAATGATACTGCCACGGTAGCAGGCATGCTGTATCATAAGGCGTGGAGGCTGCCTGTTTTTATCGAGACTGCTTTTTAACTGTCCGGCTATCAGTGAATTTCTGCCTGCACAATCATGGATAACGAACATCCGGCATTGACAAATCCGGGTCACGTATGAGCAAGTGAAAAATGCATGATGTCTACATATGCGACGGGGTTCGTACGCCCATCGGCCGATATGGCGGTGCCCTGTCATCAATCCGAACGGATGATCTTGGTTCTGTCCCAATAAGAAAACTGATCGACAGGAACCGCCAGGTCGAATGGTCCGCACTGGATGACCTGATCCTCGGCTGTGCCAACCAGGCAGGGGAAGATAGCCGCAACGTGGGCCGCATGTGCGGCCTATTGGCCGGATTGCCGGCTTCCGTTCCTGCTTCGACGATCAATCGACTGTGTGGATCGGGCATGGATGCAATCGGCAGTGCCGCTCGTTCGATCCGCTGTGGAGAGACAAGAATGTGGATTGCGGGCGGGGTGGAAAGCATGAGTCGGGCACCTTTTGTCATGCCGAAGGCCCTGATGGCATTTAGCCGTGATCATGCCGTCTACGACACCACCATTGGCTGGCGGTTTATCAATACCTTGATGCAACAACGGTACGGAGTGGACTCGATGCCTGAAACAGCCGAGAACGTGGCTCTTGAATGCAGCATCAGTCGTGAAGACCAGGATCGGTTTGCCATTTGGTCCCAGACAAAAGCCGCCACAGCCATTCAGCGAGGGTTTTATGAACGCGAGATTGTGCCGGTATCAATACCCCAGCACTCCGGTAGTCCAAGATGGGTAAAGCAGGATGAACACCCAAGACAAACCACCCTGGCGGACCTGTCAAAACTGAAACCTCTGGTTAGTGAGGATGGTACGGTTACCGCTGGCAATGCAACCGGAGTCAATGACGGTGCCTGCGCACTTCTACTTGCCAATGAAGAGGCCATGCGAACACATGGACTGATTCCCCGGGCCCGCATACTTGGCATGGCGACGACGGGAATTGAACCTCGCATCATGGGGCTCGGCCCGATATCTGCCAGCCGCAAGGTTCTGGACAGGGTTGACCGGACGCTGGACCAGATGGATGTCATAGAAATCAATGAGGCCTTCGCCGCGCAGGTGCTGGCCGTACTGCGAGGCCTGGCCATTGCCGACGATGATCCCAGAGTGAACCCAAATGGCGGAGCGATTGCTCTCGGGCACCCCCTGGGTGCAAGTGGTGCAAGACTGGTGATAACGGCCATGAACCAATTGGAAGCGAGCACTGCCCATTATGCACTCTGCACCATGTGTATCGGAGTTGGACAGGGAATCGCCATGGTAATAGAACGAATGTCCTGAACATGCATGACAACCTGCTTTCCCTGGCCCAGGACTTCATTTGATGCGCTCACCGGGTCTCCGTGCAGGCCATGATCCGGACTCCCGCCTTCCTGCTTGCCATGAAGCTGCCGGTGAAGATGAACAGGTAGTCGATTGGACTTGATCGACTTCAGTTCTGCAGGTAAGCAGTTGCTTCGATTTCAATCAGTGCTTCATCCTCGATCAATTCCTTGACAACCACGACTGACATCGCTGGAAAATGCCGGCCAAAAACTTTTCGGTAGGCTTCACCCACTTCTTTTTGTCTTGCCAGATACTCGCTCTTGTCCTTGATGAACCAGGTTAACCGCGTGATATCCGAGATCTCGCCACCCGCTGTTGCAACAACTTCAGCAATATTTCGAAGGGTCTGCTCCATCTGTCCAATGAAATCATGATGTTCAAAAACCTGCTCCCGGTTCCATCCGATCTGTCCGCCAATATGGAGCGTCCTGTCGGACGCAAGAATACCGTTTGCGTAACCCCTTGCAGGGGCCCAGCCAGCGGGTTGGATTGTTCTAGCCGACATGCCGTTTTCCCGACCGCTCCCGAAGAAATCCCCCGTACATCTGCCGGAGAGTTTTGCTTTTGTGTCGCACGACCATGCCCAATTTGCTTCCAGTTGGCATTTTCGATTGCAAGTTAAACCGATTCAGAATTATGCTTCAATCGAAAGCGCTGAATCTTTCCACTCTGGGTTTTGGGCAATGCATCTGAAAATACAATGCTCCGAGGATACTTGTAAGGGGCGATCGTTGCCTTCACATGGTTCTTGAGCAATTCAATGGTCTGCTCATCCCTTGGTGTTTCCCCGGTCACGACAACATGGGCCTGAACGATGGATCCGCGTTCCGCATCAGGAACACCAATAACCGCGCACTCAACCACCTGCTGATGAGACAGAAGTGCGGCCTCTACTTCAGGCCCGGCAATATTGTAGCCGGAAGAGATAATCATATCGTCATTGCGGGCAACAAAATGGAAATAGCCTTCCCGGTCTTTCCAGAATGTATCTCCGGAAATGTTCCAGCCATCCTGAACATATTCCGACTGCCTTTCATCACGGAGATATCGACATCCTGTCGGGCCACGAACAGCAAGACGACCGATATCGCCGTCGCTGGCTTCATGGCCGTGATCGTCAATCACTTTTGCCTCATATCCGGAAACCGGCTTGCCCGTGCAGCCCGGCCTGTGATCACCAAGGCGGTTGGTGATGAAGATGTGCAGAAGTTCAGTGGCTCCAATCCCGTCAAGTATGGATTTGCCGGTTTTTTCTATCCATTCCTCATAAACGGGTGCCGGCAAGGTTTCACCAGCGGACACGGCAGCACGCAACGATGACAAGTCTGCTCCTTCGTCCATGGCCCGCATCATGGTGCGGTAGGCAGTGGGAACGCTAAAGCAGACGGTGGCCCTGTATTTTTCGATAATCTCGACCAGATTGGGTGGGCTGGCATGCTCAAGGAGTGTTGCCGTCGCCCCGAAACGAAGCGGGAAAATGGCAAGTCCACCAAGGCCAAACGTAAACGCCAGCGGAGGGGAACCGACAAATATGTCGCTGGGCGAGACTTGCAACACCTCTTTTGCATACCCATCTGCAATGATCATCAGGTCACGATGGAAATGCATGGTGGCTTTCGGAGTGCCGGTCGAACCAGACGTAAATCCCAGCAAGGCCACATCGTCCTGCGAGGTTTCGACAGCAGAGAACATGACCGGTTTTTCAAGGGCAGCTCGATCCAGTTCCGCGTCGTGATTGGATGTACCATCAAAACCCACAACGCGTTTCAGGAAGGGGGATTTTTTTTCACAGGCCATCATCTCGTCCATCAGCCGCGTGTCACAGAGAGCCAGTTCAATCTCGGCTATTTCTACATATTTGACCAGCTCGTCTGCACGCAACATCGGCATGGTGTTGACGACTACAGCCCCTACCTTGGTTACCGCAAGCCAGCAAGCCACCATTGACGGGTTATTGGCTGAACGAATGAGAACGCGATTGCCGGGCTTTACCGCAAAATCCTCGACCAGTGCATGAGCAAGACGGTTGGTCCAGTCGGCCAATTCCTTGTAAGTGCGTTGTCTCCCATTCCCGATCAGGGCAATATTGTCGCCAAAGCCCATCTCCAGCATCTTGTCCGTCAGTTCAGCAGCCGCGTTGAGTTTTTCGGGATAGTCGAATCCCTCGAGCAGCAAGTCTGGCCAGGTCGACTTGTCAGGAAGATTTGATCGTGTAAAAGTATCGATATGTGCAGTCATAGTGATTTCCCCCTCGCACTCATGGTTTGTCTGGCGATGACGACTTTTTGAACATCCGAAGCCCCTTCATAGATTCGAAGAGCACGAATTTCCCGATAGAGGCTTTCCACCACATGTCCAGAGCGAACGCCATCCCCACCGTGTAATTGTACCGCCTTGTCAATAACCTGCTGGGCCCGTTCAGTGGAGAACAGTTTTGCCATGGCCGATTCGCGTGTTATCCGCGACGCACCACTGTCCCGGGTCCAGGCAGCTCGATAGACAAGCAGTGCAGAGGCATCCACATCCACGGCCATTTCAGCAATATTTCCCTGAACCAGTTGCAGGTCAAACATGGGATGGCCCTGAAAATAGCGGGAAGATACGCGTGCAAGTGCTTCATCCAGGGCGCGGCGGGAAAATCCCAGTGCGGCAGCAGCGACCGTGGGACGGAAGGCATCCAGGACGGACATGGCAATCTTGAAACCCTCGCCAGACTTGCCGATCATGAACTCGCCGGGAATACGGCAATGTTCAAAGCGAAGCCTTGCCAGCGGATGCGGGGCAATCGTCTCCAGCCTCTCGACAATCATCAGGCCGGGGGTATCGGCAGGCAACACAAATGCAGATAGTCCCTTGGCACCCGGCCCCTCTCCGGTTCGTGCAAATACGGTATACAGATCTGCGATTCCACCGTTTGAGACCCAGGTCTTTTCGCCTTGCAGGACATACTGGCCACGATCAGGCACGGCGGTCATGGTTATGTTGGCAACATCTGATCCCGACTGTGGCTCTGTCAGGGCAAAGGCCGGGATTGCGGACCCGGAGCGTGTCTTTGGCAGCCATTCTGCCTTCTGTGCAGAACTGCCGAATAGGGAAATGGCACCTGTGCCCAGTCCCTGCATCGCGAACGCAAAATCTGCCAGACCATCATGTCGTGCCAGGGTTTCCCTTGTCAGGCACAGACTGCGGACATCAAGATATCCATCTTCACTTGCCGTATGCTGCAGAAGCCCGGCAGCACCCAAGCCAGTAACAAGATCCCGGCAGTATTGATCGGTATTGGAATGGTCAGCATCCTGCAAGTTCGCAGAAGCCCAGGCATTGACCTTCTCGACAAGCCTGCGGTGCCTGTCCTCGAAAAATGGCCATGACAGGTAAGTTCGATCTGCCATTAATCACCTTCAAACAATGGTCTTTTCCTGGCCAAAAAGGCCTCATAGGCACGCCTGAAATCGTTTCCCTGCATACAGATTGCCTGCGCCTGTGCTTCCGCCTCTATAGCCTGCTCAAGTGACATGGACCATTCCTGATGCAGCATGGTTTTGGTCATGGAATTCGCAAAAGTGGGGCCGCCCGTAATCCGTTCGGCAAAACTGAGTGCTGTTGCCTCGAGATCGCTTCTCTTGGCAAGCGAGTTGAAAAAACCCCATTCGTATCCTTCCTGGCCACTCATTGACCGACCAAGATAAAGCAGTTCACTGGCGCGGCCCTGTCCGATGATGCGCGGAAGGATTGCACATGCACCCATGTCACAACCCGCAAGACCCACACGATTGAAAAGGAATGCCACTTTTGCATCGACGGTTGCCATCCGCAAATCCGAAGCCATGGCAATGATCGCACCGGCACCTGCACAAACGCCATCAACTGCAGCAATGATCGGCTTGCCACAATTAATCATGGCCTTGACAAGGTCTCCCGTCATCCGGGTGAACGACAGGAGTTCCTTCATGTTCATGTCCATCAGGGGTCCGATGATGTCATGAACATCCCCGCCGGATGAGAAATTTCCGCCATTCGGCAGTAAAACGACAGCATGAATGTCATTGGAATGGGCCAGTGCACGAAACCAGTCGCGCAATTCGGCATAACTGTCAAAAGTCAGGGGGTTTTTTCGTTCCGGCCGGTTTAACGAGATTTTCGCAACCGGTCCATCGACATGACAAAGAAAATGTTTTGGCTCACTTAGCATTGTTTACCTCCACCCCTCCAGTACAAGGTGAATTTCAAGCACCCTAGAAGCCCTCATACCTCCCCTCCCGACAAGCTGAGTGCATGTCCATTGATGGAAGCCGCCTCGTCACTGGCAAGCCAAAGTGCGCTTCGGGCAACTTCTTCGGCTTGGATGAAACGATCCTGCGGGTTCAGAGAGCGTAGGGTATTGGCAACATCCCGGGGTTTTTTTCCTGTCTTCTCGACGATATTGTTGATCGATCGTTGCAGCATTGGCGTATCAATATAGCCCGGGCAAATGGCGTTAGCCGTAATGCCCGTCCTGGCCAATTCAAGGGCAACAGACCGAGTGAGGCCGATAACACCGTGTTTTGCTGCGCAATAGGCGGACACATAAGCGTAACCCTTTAGACCGGCAGTTGATGCGATGGTGATTAGCCGTCCCCACCCTCTAGCCTTCATATCATCAAGGGCACTCTGCCAGGTGTTGACGACACCGCCAAGATTTATATTGAGCATCTTGTTCAGGTCGTCCGGCTTCATGCGCGAAAAGGGCATGCTTTCGACGGCTCCGGCATTCGCGATCACGACATCGATCGAACCCTGTTCAGCACGTGCCCGGCCAAATGCGGTGCTGACACTGGCCGGATCGGTGACATCGCAAACCTGAAAAGGCAGTCCTTGAGTAACCAGACTGGCTTCGGTTCGTCCCATGATGGTCACACGTGCACCGGCTTCTGCAAAGGCACTCGCCGCTGCAGCTCCAACTCCCGATCCTCCGCCGGTTACGACAATGTGTCGGCTCGAGAAGTTCATACCTTGCCCAGTTCCGTTTCCCGGTCGGCGAGTCGCCACAGCTGATCACGTCCGGTCAGATAAGGCGGTACCCAATCCTGCGCTTCACGGTCGCCAATTCTTGCGGCTTCACGCAAAGTCCAGTAGGGATCAGTAAGATGCGGTCTTCCGATGGCAACCAGATCAGCACGACCCGCGAGTAAAATTGAATTGGCATGATCTGCTTCGTAAATGTTGCCCACAGCCATGGTTGTAAGGCCAGCCTGATTCTTGATTTGATCCGAAAATGGGGTTTGGAACATTCGTCCATAGACCGGTCTTGCATCAACGGTAGTCTGACCGGCTGAAACATCGATAAGATCAACACCGGCATCCGCAAATGCCAGAGCAACCTTGACCGCCTCATCCGGGGTCATGCCATCATCCCCAGCCCAGTCATGTGCTGAAATACGCACAGACATCGGCTGACAATCCGGCCAGACCGAGCGCATGGCCTTGAACACTTCCAGGGGCCACCGCATGCGATTTTCCAGATTGCCCCCATATTGATCGGTTCTTCGGTTCAAAATCGGAGAGATGAAGGACGAAATCAGGTATCCGTGTGCAGCGTGTAGCTCGATCATGTCGAAACCGGCGCGATCGGCCATTTGGGCTGCGGCAACAAATTCCCCGCAAATCCGATCCATATCCCCACGAGTCATCTCGCGAGGAATTTGATTGATCTGCGACCAGGCGATTGGAGACGCTGAAACAAGTTCCCAGTTATCGTGACCCAACGGTTGATCCATGCCTTCCCAGCCAATTCGGGTGGACCCTTTACGACCCGAGTGACCAATCTGACAGCAAATTTTTGCGTCTGTATGCCGATGCACAAAATCCGTCAATCGTCGCCATGCTGATTCATGCTTGGGGTCATAAAGACCAGGACAGCCCAGGGTAATTCTACCTTTCGCACTGACGCATGTCATTTCAACGTACAAGAGGCCGGCACCCCCCTTGGCGCGCTCCCCGTAATGAATCAGGTGCCAGTCTCCGGGAGTACCGTCGACGGCCTTGTACTGAGCCATCGGAGACACGACAATGCGATTCTTCAGCGTCATCTCCCGTAATTTGAACGGTGTGAACATGGGAGCACGAACCGGTGCACTGGCCGGCATTCCGGCCTGATTCATGAACCACCGTTCTGCACTTTCAAGCCATGCGCAATCTCGTTCACGCAGATTTTCATGGCTGATGCGTTGGGAACGCGTCAGTAACGAGTAATTCAACTGAATGGGATCAAGATGCAGATACCGTTCGACATTTTCAAACCACTCCAGTGAATTGCGTGCGGCGGATTGAAGGCGCAGGACTTCAAGGCGTCGTTCATCTTCATACTTCACCAAGGCTGACATCATATCGGGTTGAGAGTGAAGACAATCCGCCAGACCAATGGCCGACTCAAAAGCCAGTTTGGTTCCGGAACCAATCGAGAAATGAGCAGTGGCTGCCGCATCACCCATAAGCACTACATTTTCATGGCTCCACTTTTCACATAAAATGCGGGGAAAGCGTATCCAGGCGGAACCACGGACATGATCGGCATTCATCATCAGGGCATGGCCACCCAGATATTTCCGAAAAATTCTTTCACATGCCCCTATGGATTGCTGCTGGCTCATACTGGCGAAGCCAAACGCATCGAAAGTGTGCTGTGCACATTCGACAATGAAGGTTGCCGTGCGCCGGTCAAACTGATAGGCGTGAACCCAGATCCAGCCATGTTCAGTTTCTTCAAAAATGAACGAGAAGGCATCTGCGAAAGTTTGATGGGTCCCCATCCAGATGAACTGGCACTTCTGCTGTTCAATACTAGGCTTGAACGTGTCCCTGTAAAGCGTGCGTGTTCTTGAATTAAGGCCATCACTGGCAACCACCAGATCATAATTCCTGCGATAGTCTTCAATGTCTTCAACTTCCGTCTCGAAATGCATGTCAATTCCGAGTGTGCGTGAACGCTCCTGAAGGAGCAGAAGGAGTTTTTTCCGCCCAATGCCGCAAAATCCATGGCCGGATGAAACAAGGCGCCTGCCCTTGAAGTGAAGTGCGATATCGTCCCAATAGGCAAAACTGTTGCCGATGGATTGAGCGCTGACCGGATCGTTGAGCCTTAGATTGGCAAGCGTTTCGCTGGAAAGCACAACACCCCATCCAAAAGTGTCATCGGGACGATTGCGTTCAAAAACGGCAATTTCGTGAGACGGGTCTCGCAACTTCATCGAAATTGCGAAATACAGCCCGGCTGGCCCACCCCCCAAACACGCAATCTTCATCGGCAAATCTCGATCGGTCTTGGTCTGTACCTTCTCATAGGCATTGATAAATTACAAGCGCAAATTTGCAGCATCGAAAGCAGACCACATGGCAGGACTTCAACATTCCATTGAAACATGACGCAACGCTTCTGACTATCGGTTTTGCATGAACATCGGCCCTCCTTTCCAGCGCGGGAAACCGTATCCATTCGCCATGACAACATCAATATCTTCAGCGCAACGCGCAATGCCTTCATCAAGAACGCGTCGTGCCTCCCCTTGCATGGCATTCAATATGCGTTTCATGATTTCGTCTGCAGAAAATGACTGCGGCACAATCAATCGCGCATCTCGTTCATCTGCGATAATTGAGTTCACCGTCTCGTCGAGCTCTGGAATGCCACCCTCATAGTTGTACCAGCCAGACCCGGTTTTCCTGCCAAAACGTCCAAGTTCACAGAGGCGATCGGCAATTCCTGCATACCCGATATCAGGGGCACGGGTTTTTGACTGCCGTTTCCGCATGGCCCAGGCAATGTCGAGACCGGCAAGATCCTGCATCTGGAAGATTCCTATTGGAAATCCGAAATCACGCATTGCCGCATCAACTTGATCCGGTGATGCGCCTTCAACGATCAGATAATCTGCTTCCCGACGGTAGGCTGACATGATGCGATTGCCGATAAAACCATCGCATACGCCTGATACCACGGGAATCTTGGATAGCGATCTTGCCAGCCTGATTCCGGTAGTCAGCACCTGTGGAGCCACCGTTTCGGTCTTGATGACTTCGACCAGTCTCATGATGTGGGCAGGCGAGAAGAAGTGAAGTCCGATCACGCGGCTCGAATCAACAACATATTTTGCTATTTCATTGACATCCAGGTAGGAGGTATTGGATGCCAAAACTGCATCCGGTCGCATGGACTCATCCAGTCTCCTGAAGACTTCCTGTTTGACCTTCAAATCCTCATAAACGGCTTCGATGACCAGATCGGCGTCACTGATAGCCTGGTAATCAACGCTGGATTGAAATGCGGACGTGAGTGCATGGAATTTGCTTGAGGATATTAGCCCCCGTTTTTTGCTGTCCGACAGTATTTCCCATACTCTTTGCCGAGCGAGTTGAGTAGCGGCTTCTGATGTCTCAATCAATATGATCGCGTAACCATTTAGCAGACAGGTGGCGGCGATTCCAGAGCCCATCGTTCCTCCGCCAATTACACCAATTTTCTCTACTTTGAGGGGTTGAATCCCGCTCAACTCGCTCAATTTACCTGTGTTGCGTTCTGCAAAGAAAAGGCATCTAAGGGCCCTGGATTGCTCGCTCGCTTTCAGTTGCTCGAAATGATCGCGTTCCAGCTTGATCGCCTCTTCAGTGCCAAGCCCTGGCGTAGCCAGAATGGTCTCAAGTGCCACGACAGGGGATTGTTGACCATGGCTTTTGTGTCTCAGTGCTGCCAGTTGCCTGTCGGCTTCATCTCGGGTCAAGGGTTCAATCACCGACCTTCGTGACAATGGGACCGGTAGCGGTTCACCGGCTTTCTGGCTGGCAAACTCGATTGCAAACTCCGCCAGGCTATCCTCTGTAACAGCCGACAGAATACCTTTTGCCAGGGCATCTCGTGCCATGACGGGCTTGCCGGTAGTGATCATTTGAATCGCATCTTTCATGGCCACGCATCTCGGCAGGAGTACTGTTCCTCCAGCCCCCGGCATAAGACCCAGGTTGACTTCCGGAAAACCCAGGCTTGCGTCTGACAAGGCCACTCGGTAGTGACAGCCTAGGGCGATCTCCAGACCTCCTCCCAGGGCAGCTCCGTGAATGGCGGATATCCAGGGTTTAGAGGCACTCATCAATTCAAGGACGACCTCCCTGAGGTATGGTTGTTTCGGTGACTGATTGAATTCCCGAATATCCGCTCCCGAGATGAAGGTTTTACCCGCCCCAATCAGAACCACAGCCTTGATCCCTGCATCGGCATCGGCATTCCTGATGGCATTTACGATGCCGGAACGAACCCGATGAGACGCCGCATTCACCGGTTGATTGTCGATAGTCAGGACTCCAACCTGACCTTGGCAGACAAAGTCGATGACGTCGCTCATTCCGACCCCCATGGTTGAAGAAAATAGGTTTGCCCTGCCATGAGTCCTGTTGCTAGGCCGGACCCGGCAGCATCCCAGTGAGAATTGATAGGTCCATGTGAACGGATAGGGTTACCCGTGCAAACCGTTCACAACAGAAATCCCTCATGCAACATATGCCCTGATCAGGCCACCTCGGGCTTCACAAAATTCAGCCCTGCTGGGACTGATAAGCCTCGATACTCCTGCGAATGTTCGGGGGAATGCTCAAGGGTGTCATGGTTAACGATTCTACAAACACGGAAGTCGTCTGTCCGGTAAAACACAAGCGTTCTTCCTGAATTGCAGTTATGCGGTTGGATAGGGAGGTCTTTCCAATTCGCGCGACATCGACATGAATTTGCAGTATTCGGCCCGGCCTGACCGGAGACTTGAAATCAAACCCCAAAGCTGCAAAAGGAGTGCCCACACCATATTTCAGGTTCATTTCTGACCAGTCGACACCCAGACAATATCGATACCAGCCCTCTACAGCTTCTATGCCCCAAGCAGGAATATTCCCCGTATAGACAATTTGAGCCGGATCACAATGGCCCCAGCCTACTACGACATCGTGAATCCAGGGTTCCGGAAACGCGGTCCGCACATATTCGATATCCCGCCAAGGCACCGGTGGCCGAATACCGCCTTTCAGCGTGGATTGAACATTTTTCTGCATAGTGATCTTTACATATTGGATGGAAATACCTGTCTACTTCCTGAAAATGGAGAATGCGATTACGCTTGATTCATCGAAACCATGCAGCCCGTTGGTGCCACCAACTGGTTTTGTCCGAAGAATCAATTGTATTATAGCTTTCATGACAAACAAATCAGCCTAGGGTCATTCAGGCTCATTATCGGTGACGAATATTTTTGCAAGTCCAGTCGATATTTCGTCATCCGGCACAAAACTCGCTTGTCTTTCCCCAGTTTGACAAAATCTCCGCGCATAGGCCATGCGAACACTTGAATTGCCCCGGCGGTAACTGGAGGGTGCGTTTCGTCGAAGAGACATCAAGCCAATGTCAAGTCACGGGCTAACACCCTGACCCTGCCACGGAATCGGCAATACCGGCATGCCACACCCAAACCGAAAAAACTCGAAAGGAAATGCCTGAGGTTCGTTTGCAAACATGGTGACGAACCCCGGTCAAGGCACTTGACCAATTGGCTTTCTGGAACATTGACGGAAGTCGGCCGATAAGCCGGGTTCTGTCTTGGGCAGCCATTCATCTGGAATATCTGTCACCAGATATCTCAAGCAACCTACCCGAATCCGATGCGGGCCACATCTTCAGGATTCCTATTTGGTCTTGCTCCAGGTGGGGTTTACCCTGCCACTTCTGTTACCAAAAGCGCGGTGCGCTCTTACCGCACCATTTCACCCTTACCCCTGAAAAACTCGGAGGCGGTATGTTTTCTGCTGCACTGGCCATCGGTTCACACCGCCCAGGCGTTACCTGGCACCCTGCCCTCTGGAGCCCGGACTTTCCTCAATACCAAAAATGATACTGCGACTGCCTGGCCGACTCCCAGGCTCAATGCTACCACTGAAAGGTCAGGCAGAACAGTAATTTTTCGCCCCCCATTGTGTGAATCGCCTTATCGGCCGAAACACGATCCTTGTGTTTTCGGGCTTCATTTGCTGCGCGGGATATGCCGTTTCACTGGA
>JAPYNK010000117.1 GCA_028285825.1 Arenicellales bacterium
CCCTTGTACTTTTCCGGGAACATGTTACCCGTATAGAACATCATGCCCAGGTCAGCCGCATGAGCGATGGTTTCCACCTGCGGTGGAACATAGCGGGCTAGCTTGTCCGCAGGAATTTCCTCATTGGCATACTCATTGGTCCGCACCTCACCGCCACCATAGTGGGGGTGGCCATACCACATTCCGTCTCCGGGAATCCTGTTGAGTTCTCCGGGAGGGGTTTCATCACCCATGCCATCAACCTGGTTGTCGGTGAACCACAGGCTGCCGTCAGCCGGATTGAAAGCGTGGCCTACCGAATTCCGGATGCCCGTGGCGATGACCTCTCGGTTGCCGCCGTCACGCCCCATGCGAAGCATTCCTCCGATTCCGACCCTGTCGTAAAGTTCCTGCTTTTCCGGTGGAGACACATTGAACGGTTGACCGAGACTGACATAGAGCTTGTTGTCAGGCCCAATGACGCATACTCTGGCTGTATGGTTGTAGGACTCCTCCTCCACCGGAATCAGTTCACCCTGGGGTACAATGGGAATCGCAACCGTGTCAGGGCTTTCCATAAAGAACTCGGCAGCAGGAAACATCAGGACGCGATTGCGTTCAGCGACAAACAGAAAGCCGTCCGGTGAGTAGCAGACGCCATTGGGGATGTCGAATCTGACACTTGGGCTGAACTCCTCGACGGTATCTGCCACATTGTCGAGATCACGGTCTGTGGCTGCCCAAACCTTGGTCTTGCGTGTACCAATCCAGACTGTACCCTTGTTTCGTCCAACAGCCATGTGTCGGGCATCCGGAGCCAGTGCAAAGAGTTCTATCTTGAAGCCGTCCGGCAGTGAAATGGTTTCCAGGATTCGCCTGACATTGTCAGCGAAGTCTCCACCCTGGACAATCATCTCGCCAGATTCAGTGCCTGTGGTCTTGAATGCTCCGAGCTTGCCCAGGTTGGACTCATCAGAAGCGAGGACGTTAGCCCCGGTCAATAGCATGGCTGATGCAAGCGCCACTGAACCCAAACAATTTGGGATCGATAGTTTTCTGTTCATGGTGATACTCTCGTAATCTAAAATTGTTTCCATAATTCGTGGAAATTCAGGATCTGGAAAAACATGCAAACCCTGTACATCAATGAGTATACCCCATGTTTTTGTCTGTAGGGTTTTGCCGGGGCGAGTTTGTGTTGGCAGGCTTTTGACCTTCATTCCCGGGTTCATTTTCGAAAGCCACGATGAGGCTGCCTTATCATCCATGAGAATCCGGTTAATCAGTATCACTGAACGGCTTGTTGCTGCGGTCCAGAGCCTGTGCTCGAGATCGGCATGCCTGGATGGCACTCAACAGATGCCATGAACAAGAGGCGAATCGGAGGTTTGCCATTTCAGGCGATGACTAACGGCAGTCGACCCTAACGGTAGGGTTGTGCCAGCGATCCATCGATCAGGGGCATTGAATGGCTTCGGGCGAGAAACCGTTCATCACTGCCGATCGGTGCCGCTCTTTGACCATCCCGTGCAATACCCAGCCGATGTACCCCGGGTGCCACGACCATGATATTTCGTCAATGAATTCATTGCTTTGTGCATGTTCGTTACAAGGGCTCAAGCATGAATTTGGCATTGCCGCACAGGGCTTGGCGGTTCAATATGCCTGTTCATGCCTTGGGCATTCCAAACTCAATAGTTCAGCTTTGCGTGTTATTCTTTCAACCTCAAACATGACTGCGGAAACAAACCTGCCTCGAGTTTTTGTCTTTTTCATTTTTCAGTACTGGAAAATGCCATGTTCGCCAAATGAATAAAATAAACAGGCTTGTGATATTCTTCACGGAACTCCCTGTAAATTGTATTTGGGGCTTGCCACTGGTGATCGAGGGACTGTCTGTTCTCCTGAAATCTACATTCTCGATGTTGAATCAACTTGTCAAAAAGCTGGCCCTTACCGTTGCCCTTCTCGCAGTATTCCTGACTCGTTCGGGCTTGGCATATGCCGATGGTACAGTGTTGGTAGAACTCAACAAACTGGAATCTCTCGAGACTGGATGTCACGCCTATCTTGTTTCGCATAACAAGACTACGGAGAACTTCACTGAACTCGTCATTGATTTGGTCATCTTTCAAGAGGACGGCATCATTGACAAGGTCATCGGCGTGTCTCTGGCACCGCTACCGCCCAACAAGACGGGCGTCAAAGTCTTCAATCTGCAACTGTCGTGCAACCGGATTGGCCGCCTGCTCATCAATGACGTGACTGAATGCAGAAATAGCCAGGGCACACATACAGACTGCCTGGGTCTTTTGTTCACGTCTTCGCGTGCCTCGGCAGAATTGACCAAGTAAAAAAAAGCAGGATGGCTTGTCAGTCGCATGAATCGCCGATTGATGGAAGAATCATTGTGAATTGCTGTTGCGTGACAGCACAATCGAAAATTTCTGCTGAGAGGTTGCGGTTTCAGAAGAACGAGGCTTTCGGGGTAGCGCAGGAGCATCTTGCAGAAGCCTTGCAACTTGAGTGACATGACGCAAGATTTATCCATGTTGGAACAGGCCGAGAACCTGTTTGATCTGGGAGGGCCGGTTGCGTTGGTTTTGGTCACCCTTTCCATTGTGGCATTTGCCATTATTCTGGTTAAAGTCTGGCAATTCAAAACCATGCAGATCGGTCATTTCGAGGCTGCCCGAGAGGCCTTGGGGTTTTATCGAAGAGGTCTTGCCAGTGAGGCCCTGGATCTCTGCACTACCACGGGGAATCCGGTGGCTATGGCTGTGGCAAGAGCCATTCGCGGTCATTTGCGATCTATACCTGATCAGGCTATACGCGAAGAAGTCATGCGTTATGGGACCGATGCGCTGGAGTCCCTGCGCAGCGGGTTCAGGATGTTGGAGATGATTGCCTCGCTGTCGCCCCTTCTGGGTTTGCTCGGCACGGTGCTGGGGATGATCGATGCATTTCGTGACATGGAGCAATCAGGAAATCAGGTCAATCCAGCGGTACTGTCAGGAGGAATCTGGGAGGCATTGATCACAACGGCACTGGGGCTGGCCGTGGCAATAATGGTGGTAGTCATTCTCGGGTTGCTGGAGAGAAAGGTAGATCGACTGTCCCATGAAATGAGCCATATTGTCACAGGAATTTTTACTACCGATCTCTCTGAAGATTCAGCGGGAGACGACCATGCCGAACTTGTTCCACAGCACAGCAGTTCCTGAGGGGTTCGTACGCAAAGACAGGCCCCGGCGAAACCCAATCAGGTTGACACCGCTGATTGATGTCGTATTCATCCTGCTGATTTTCTTCATGCTGGCCTCAAATTATGAAGACTGGCATGCAATTTCAATTGACGTGCCTGTCCAGGCCGGCACCCTTGTTAATTCCGAACCCAACACGGTGCTAATAGAGATAGGGCCCGACCGGCTGCGCCTGTCAGCTGAAACCATCTCTCGAGATATGCTGCTGGTTCGTCTTGAAGAACAGTTGCTTGCCTATCCCGATTTGGTCGCCCGGATAAAACCCGTTAATGGCGTGCTGCTGCAGGAAACAGTCTCGTTGATGGACTTGCTGTCGGAAGCTGGCATAGCGCGAATGTCCTTGATCAGGTAATTGTTCGGGAATTGTCCAATGATATTTTTTGACAAGCCCAGGGTAAAGACGGGCGATGAGCGAATCCTCCCTCTTGTCAATGTGGTTTTTCTGCTACTGGTTTTCGTGATGATCACCGGCGAGGTGATTTCTCCAGACCCGTTTGGAATAGAGCCTCCCTACTCAATAGGGGAAGGAAAGGCAGGAACGCCTGAAACGGTGGTTTACATGAGTCCTGATTTCCGGATTTCTCTTGACGGTATACCGGTTGCACTTCCCATGTTGAGGCATCTGCTGCTTGAAAAGGAAGATTTGGAGACGATTCGACTGAAGGCCGACGGCCGGATGCCCGCATCACGGGTTGTTGAAGTCCTGGATTTGCTTGCTTCAGCGGGTGTTCGGGAAGTCGATCTTGTCGTGGTTTCCGAAGTATCGCCATGAGAATTTCCGGGCTAAACTGGTTCGCCGCTTTTGCCATCTCTGTCTTGGTGCACGTGAACATTGCTTTCGGGTGGCTGTTTCTGTCGAGTAACGAACACCCACTCCCCCAGCCCCCTGAAAAAGAGCCTGTTCGAGTGTCATTAGGACAATGGGCGCAGTCTCTGACCATTGATCCCGGAGGAGCAGTTAAGGTTCCAGAGGCATCTGTTACCCGCCAGCCAGAGCGGAACCTGTCCAATCCCGGCAACTCGATACTGAACAAACAGAATCCGCACGGATCAACACTGCGGAGAAACCGGCTTCATCAGTAGGCAGAGAGCAAATCACAATTCCAGTGGAACAGGCCAAAGAAAGGACTGCCGGCCAGCCTTCCCGTGATCATTCGGCAAACAGACAGGAAAGAGTGAGCCAAAGTGAATGGTCACGGCAAGAATCCAAAGGGCAACAATTGACTTCACTGCCGCAAGGAGAGGTCAATCCGGCAATCAGTGAAGAAAAAGATTCTGCAGTGCGGCGGGAATATGAAAAAGCCCTACTGTCGCGGCTCGATGCACATAAAAGGTACCCGGATTCTGCGAGACGCCGGGGCGCAACGGGTGTGGCAAAAGTACGCTTGACCATTCTTGCTGACGGAAGCATTGAATCTTCAGAACTTGTCGAAAGTTCAGGCAACCGACATCTTGACAGGGAAGCACTCAGAATGTTCTTAAGAGCCGAGCCATTTCCACCAATTCCGATAAGTCTTCAAAAGAACCGGATTGATCTGGAAATTCCGATTGTGTTTGAATTAAATTGACAGAATTTTGTGGATTGAACATATCAGCACTCATGGTCAATTTTTCTTTTCTCCGGACATTACTGCAGATCAATGCCCTGGTACACAGCATAAAACCTCGACTTGCACGACTCTCATTTTTATCTGCATTTCGCAAACCCTTGATCCAGGTCAAACCCCGAGCAAACAGGTCGTTTACAGATTCCCTACCCAAAAAATTGGCACGATAATGCCTTGAGCGATAGAGGGATTTTGCAAACCGATTGAATTCTATCCCTGGTTATGCAACAGCCTTTAGAATCAGCTTGTCAATCAGTGCTGGAGGTAAACCTGGATATGTTTTCGATGCAAGGGACCATGTCATTTGAATGTCCGTTTACGGCAATGCTGCCATAATGAAATGTCAATACTGAAGCAGGCCATTGGAGTATTTTGGTATTCCCGATAGTTCCCGAACCAAATTTGCTACGTGTTGATGCCCATGCGAGCTGAAGCTTGTTGTTGCGGACGAACTTCACCAGCCCCCTGAGATTTTTGGGCTGACTGACGTAATTGTTGCTCCACTTGATTTCAAGTGCTCCGATCGGTTTGAGGAACTGGGAAGATTCCACTAGGTCCACTTCGCAGTCCTGATTGCCCCAGCGAGCGTAGTTCAAGTGCACGCTCTCATGAAAACGTTGAGCAAAGAGAGCAGTTTCTGCCAGATGCCCGAATTCATCCTGATGCGGTAATTTGATACCGAACAAGCCAGTATACATGGCCGAATTGGTCAGATATACCTTGAAATTCCGGTCGCGTCTGTAACGACGGCCATCCCGATCCACTCGGAAAACCCTTTTGATGAGAAAGGCCGCTTCCAGGTATTCGATATACTTCTGTATGGTTAGCTTGCTGACGCCACTTCGCTGTGAAAGTCGTTCGTAGGATATCTCTTCAGCCGTATTGAACGCCAGCAATGAAAACAGGGAATTGAGTTCTTGAATATCGTTGACGCCATAAAGTTGCGGCAAGTCCCGCAATAGCACTTTATCAATAATATCCGATTTCACGAATCGTTCGGGGTCGCTGCGAATTACAGGTGATAATGCCAGTTCTGGATAGCCGCCGAAATTCACGTAATCTACAAACTGTTCATTGAGTCGATCAATGTCATCCAATATGTAATGGCCGGGCTGCATCCGGTGTATTGCAGCCTGTTCTTCACGCAAATCCAGGTATTCAGGGAAAGTGAGAGGTGGAAGAAGAAAATCAGTGAACCGCCCAGCCCCCGATTCTGTGCTTTTTCGCTTGAGAGCTGCCGCTGCTGAGCCCGATACCAGAATACGCAGGTCTCGACGATAATCAACCAGTGGCTTGAGGTGTTTTTCCCAATCCTTGTGAGACTGAATTTCATCAAAGAAAAGAAAACGCAGACCCGTGACATCCGGAGACATTGACTCAATATGCTGCACAATTACTTCCAGAGACTGCCCGTGGAGGAGCGGATGATCCATTTCAATATAGGCTATGCTTTTGGCATCAATACCGCTACTGAAGAGGTTTGCAATCAAATGTCGGATCAAAATAGTTTTTCCTACCCGCCGTGGCCCAAGCAGCACTATGGCCCGATGCAGATTTGATTCCAGCAACAGATTTCGAATGGGTACAAGATATGCACGAGGGCGCAGATTCTGCATCTGATCGTCCATTCTGGCATTTTCCCACCATGGATTCAGGCGTTTAAGATGCTCTTTAACATGTTGATCTGATATGTCTTTCATCTAATAATACTAGTTAAGCATATTTAATTATGCTTAACTATATCATAATTATCCAAGAAGCTCCGCATATGAGGTGTTTCTTGATGCCCGAATTGAACTTTGAAGCGAAGCTTCCTGGAGTTATCCGCTATGCTTACCATCGTTTCCCTGGCAATTCAAGGTGGAATCGAATTTTTATGTCTGGCCAGATTAACCCAGGCGGTCGAGCCTCAGTCCAGAAATAAGAGAAGATGAATCGGTCTTGCCAAGCACTAAATCCGCGGTCGCCTGACCCGCACCCGGTCCGATACCGAAGCCATGTCCCGAAAAACCGGTTGAGATCACAAGTCCCGGTAATGAGTGGTACTCATCGATAACTGGAAGTTCATCAGGCATCACATCAATCATGCCGGCCCATATTCTCGAAATCCTGATATTTGCCAATTCGGGAAAGATGGCTCCCAATTGTCTATGGGCTTTTCCAAGCAAGGCACGATTGGGCTGAGGATCCAGAACCCGCTCGTACTCGAACGGGCTTCGACGTTCAGGAGATGATGTCGTTGGCCATGACAGCTCAGTAAAGAATCGACGCGTAAACCTCGGTTTGACCATTTCCTTCGATTCGCGATAGGTGGGCAAATAGGATTTTGCAAAACGCAGGAAATCCGGGGTGACCGGACAATCAGCATTCCCGGCTGGGGCTACAATGTAACTGCCATCCGGGCGCCTCCGAAGTCCCATCCCTTGACTCCACAGGGCCGGTTTCAACGCATAATCGGTAGGCCTGGACAGCATGACGGAAGAGACGACTTTCAGCTGGGGCAGACGAATCCCCAGCTGCCGACAGAAATACCCGGTCCATGCACCGCCGGCACAGATCACCGAAGATGTACGAATACAGCCATGCTCGGTAATTACGCCACCCACTTTCCCTGCTTCGATATCGATCCCGCGAACTGCACATTGTTCCAGAATCTGTCCGCCTTCCTCGACAACCAATTCGGCAAGTGCCTGCATTGCAAGATGAGGATCGGCACTGGCATCGCTGGGTGTAAACAGTGCATCCCATGTCTGATTCTGGATGCCCGGAGCAACGGTACGGAGTTCCTCTCTGCCCAGCATTGTCGTGTCGAGATCAAAGGCTCTCGCATGCTCCAGCCATTTGCGATTGGCTTCATGGCGCTTTTCCGTCTCCGACAGATACAGTGTGCCGTTGACCCGAAATCCAATATCGCGGCTGATCCTTGCTTCCAGTTCATGCCATAGTTCGAGAGAACGAATGATCAATGGAATCTCGGCAGGATGGCGACCCTGTTTTCGAATCAACCCCCAGTTTCGACTGGATTGTTCACAGCCCACCCAGCCTTTCTCGCACACTACCACATCAAGACCGGCAAGTGCCAGATAATAGGCTGTGGAGCAGCCAATGATGCCCCCGCCGACGACTACTGCATCAGCCGTTTTGGGCAGATGAGCCCGAATGTTCATGCGTCATGTGGCTGGGCGAGGTCTTCCATTTGTCGCGCGAGATCGACATCAAGCTGGGTGACACCGCCGCTGCTGTGGGTGGTCAGAGCCACTTCGACAGTTTTGTAGACATTGCTCCACTCAGGGTGGTGGTCCATTTTCTCGGCCAGTAGCGCCGCACTCGTCATGAATCCCATGGCTTGAACAAAATTGCCAAACACGAATTTTCGATGCAGCTTGTTGTCATCGAATATCCACTTTCCTCCGGATTGCCGATTGAGGGTGCGCAAGGCCGTTTCAATGGATTGCAGGTCGATTAGTTCTCTGGACATGTTCATTTTCCAAATTGGTGAGGATTATGCAAAGGGGCGGAAGCTGGCCGAAGCCCAGACTTCGCCCGTCAATGGGTCATTTTCAATCATGCTGCCGATGCACTCGGCAATTTCCGGCGGCTGGATTTTTCTTCCAAGGCCGATATCCGGCTTCAGGTGCCTGTCGAAATAGGCAGCATCAACCTGGTCCACCATTGGCGTATCGACAAATCCCGGATGGATGATTTTCGTCAGCACTCCATGACGCAGTCCTTCCTTGTTGAGAGTCGCACAGGCACCCCGAAGTCCCGACTTGGCGGAAGCGTAACTGATTTGCCCGCGATTTCCCCTGGATGATACCGATCCGATCATGATGTTGACGGCCTGGACGCCCATTTCAGGTTGCCACCTGTCTACCTCTTGCTGTTGCTGTCTGCGAACAATGCCGGCAATTGTTTCCATGGACCAGTAAATCGGATGCATCAGGTTTACTTCCATCACCTGTCGAAAATGCGCATCGCTGTAGAGTGCAATGCTGCCGGACTGTGTTGCGGCCTGTACGGCCAATCCATCACGCAATATGCCCGCAGCAGGGACACAAATCCCGACTGGACCAAATTCGGATTCGAGCGCATTGAAAACCCCTTCCCTGAACTGACTGTCACAAACATTGCCGCAAAAAGGCTTGATGTTCGGATGACCTGTGATATTCTTCAGTGATTCTGCAGTATTCAGGCATTCGTCAGACAGGTCAACCAGACCAATGGCCCGAACCCGTTTTTCAATCAGGTAGTTTGCGACTGATAATCCAATGCCGCCTGTTGCACCGGTAATAACGGCCACCCTGTTTTCGATATCCATGGAATGTTTCGTATCGTGATCAAATTATAATTGCAAAGAGGCTGACTGCCTGACAAGGCTCCCTGGGGTCACTTGACCGGGATTCCTGCCAGAGTTGGCAGTCAATGCGCTTATCGCTTCTGCTATAATTCCGTCGGCCAAAATTACCGTGTCAGAAAATATTCACTGCACGATTTCAATTATTTTGCAGTGCCACATTATATTTTAGAACCCAGGGGTTTGTGATGACAGATGAAGATGTCGAAATCACGGAAGAAAATGTCAATGCCAAGCGGCGCCTGCTGACGATTGCCACGACCGGTTTCGGTCTTGCCGGTGCTGCCGGGCTGGCAGTTCCATTTGCAGGAAGTCTGCTGCCCAGTGAAAGGGCAAAGGCGGCTGGTGCTCCAGTTGAAGTCGACATCAGCAAGCTGGAGCCAGGCCAGCAGGTTACCGTTGAATGGCGTAGCAAGCCAGTCTGGATCATCCAGCGCACACCGGAGGCACTCGATTTACTGCCGGGCATGGTGGACCGACTCATCGATCCGGATTCCAGCAGCAATCAGCAGCCGGATTATGCGCAAAACCCCACCCGCTCCATTCGCGAGGACATTCTGGTGCTGGTTGGCATTTGTACCCATCTCGGATGCTCTCCACAGTATCATCCCGAAATTGGAAGCGTTACCTTTGACGACGACTGGCGTGGGGGGTTTCTGTGCGTTTGCCACGGTTCCAAATTTGACCTTGCAGGGAGGGTTTATGCCGGAGTTCCGGCCCCGACCAATCTTGAAGTCCCGCCTCACCGCTATCTTGACGAAAACCGCATTCTGATCGGATCAGACCAGGGGACCACATGAAGGCTTTGATGCAATGGGTTGATGCCCGTTTTCCGCTGGGCAGTGTCGTTCGGGAACACATAACCGAATATTATGCGCCAAAGAATTTCAACTTCTGGTATTTCTTTGGCAGTCTGGCCATGCTGGTCCTGGTGTTGCAGATTGTGACCGGCATTCTGCTGGCCATGAATTACAAGCCCGATGCTGAACTCGCATTTGCATCCGTCGAATACATCATGCGGGATGTGTGGGGTGGCTGGTTTGTGCGCTACATGCATTCAACCGGTGCATCGATGTTTTTTGTGGTTATCTACCTGCACATGTTCAGGGCTCTTTTGTATGGGTCATATCGCAGTCCACGCGAATTGATCTGGATCATTGGGATGGTCATTTACATGGCCATGATGGTCACTGCGTTTCTAGGCTATCTGCTGCCCTGGGGACAGATGTCCTACTGGGGCGCACAGGTTATCGTGAATCTGTTCGAGACCCTGCCGATCATTGGTGGACCGCTGTCGGAGTGGATACGCGGTGATTACGTCATTTCGGATATCACGCTGAACCGATTCTATGCCCTGCATTACCTGGTGCCTTTTATTCTGGCCGGACTGGTATTTCTGCATATGGTGGCGTTGCACAAGACAGGCTCAAACAATCCTGACGGCATTGAGATCAAAAAAGGCCCAAAAGGCAATCGCTGGAGCGAGAATGCGCCAAAAGACGGCGTCCCCTTTCATCCCTACTATACGGTCAAGGATTTGCTCGGTGCCATAGTGTTCATGACCATCTTTCTGGCAATTGTATTTTTCATGCCGGAGATGTTCGGGTTTTTCATTGAGCAGCCCAACTTCGAGCCGGCAAACCCCCTGAAAACTCCGGATCACATCGCGCCCGTCTGGTATTTCACGCCGTATTATGCGATATTGAGGGCAATCCCGAGTTTTGCCGGAACCCAGGTATGGGGAGTGCTGGCGATGTTTATCTCGATTGCATTGTTCTTTGTATTGCCCTGGCTGGATCGCAGTCCGGTGCGTTCGGTTCGCTACAAGGGTCCAACTACGCGTCTGGCGCTCGGCCTGTTCGTGATCACTTTTCTGGTTCTGGGCTGGCTGGGGATTCAGGCACCCACTACCAGCCTCACCATCATGTCGCAGTTCTTCACCTTGCTGTACATGCTGTTTTTCCTGCTTTTTCCCTGTTTCAGTTCAGCAGGTCAACCACTGCCCATGTTTGCAAAGGGTTTGCTCGCGATATCGATTGTCTCGGTTCTCGCAACGATTGTGTACTGGTGGTTTCTGTGGAGCGGTGGTCCCGGCTTCACGCACAAGATCAGTTATACCCTGCTCGCGATTCTAGTGTTGTTCCTGCTGGGCATAAAACCCCTGATCAAACCGGAGCTGGCCAAGCCTGTCCCCGAGAGGTTGACCAAATGAAATACCGTTTTCTATTTTTGGTCATGGCTTTTCTGGTGCCTGTTTCGGTGCCTGCGGCAGGCGGCTATGACATTGAACTCGATCACTATGACTACAGCATCAAGGACAGGAGTTCCCTGCAAAACGGTGCACGGCTTTTTGTCAACTACTGCCTGTCCTGCCACAGTGCACATTTCATGCGCTACAACCGCATGGCTGAAGATCTCGGCATTCCTGAACAGGTGGTCCGGGACAACATGATTTTTGATGATCGCAAAATCGCCGACCCCATGACCATTACCCTGAACAGGAACGATGGAGAAGCGTGGTTCGGGATTGCACCGCCTGACTTGACGCTGATTGGCAAGTTGCGGGACCCTGACTGGCTGTATACCTTCCTGCGTTCCTTTTACCGGGATGATGCAACGGTCAGTGGGTGGAATAACTCGGTATTTCCCAATGTGGCAATGCCGCATGCCATGTGGACCATGCAGGGCATTCAGAAACCGGTTTATGCCACATCGGTCGATGATGCCGGCTATGAGACCCGGAAAATTACCGGTTTTGAGCTGGTTCGCAAGGGGGACCTGACTGAAGAGGAGTTTGATCATGCGATGGAGGATTTGACCAATTTTCTCTACTACATGGCCGAACCCAACCGGGCAGATCGTATCCGCTGGGGGGTCTGGACGATGTTCTTTCTGCTGGGTTTTGGCGTGCTGGCGTGGTTCTTGAAAAGGGAGTACTGGCGTGATGTCCATTGAAGGTCGCCAAGTGGATGACAACCAGGATATTTCCGAGCTGGACCGAAGGTCGTCGATGACCCTGCTGTCTGACCCGGCCGATATATTCTGCCACTGCTGCCGAGCGGCACTCTACGAAAAGGACATTGAACTCAAGGTTGAGTATGTGTCCGAAGATGAAGATGCGGAACGCATCAGCACGCACAATCCATTTCTCGAACTCCCGGTCCTGATTGACCGTGAAATTTCGTTATACGACATGTCCGTGATTATGGAGTACCTGGATGAACGATATCCCTATCCCCCCCTGATGCCGGTTGATCCGGTGGTTCGTGCCAAGGCCCGCCTGCTGATCTATCGCATGACTCGTGACTGGCTGACTCCGCTTCACAACCTGGGTACGGGCATGTTGCAAAAACTGCCCGATTCACTCAAGAAAAGCCTGCTTGCCGGATTTGTATCCATGGCACAAGTCGTTCAGGATCAGGACTATTTTCTGGGCCCCGAATATTCACTGGTTGATGCCTACATGGGTCCATTGCTATGGCGTTTGCCGAACATGGACATTGAGCTGCCGGCCTCGGCAAACCCGATTCTGAAATATTCCCGGAATGTCTTCAAGCGGGAATCGTTTCGGCAAAGCCTGAGCGAAGTCGAAAGAGCGATGCGCTGAGCCATTATTTCGAGTGAGAATCATGAATAACTGGGTGAAAGACAATTACGGCATCGAATATCCGGTCGGAACGAAACCCTACATCATACGGGCGATTTATGAATGGTCTATCGACAACGAGCAAACTCCGCAGATTCTGGTTAATGCCGACTGTCAGGGCGTGATTGTGCCGATTCAATATATCCGGAACAGTCGGATTATTCTGGATCTTCATCCCCGTTCGGTGGATCAGCTTGTGCTTGGCAACTTCGAGATTGCCTTTTCGGCGCGTTTTGCCGGCCAGTCGTTTCAGGTCGTCATACCGGTCGCATCGGTGATGGCGATTTACGGACGGGAGAACGGTCAAGGCGTGATATTTCAGGAGGGACCCGATTCCCAGCCGGTGACTGAAGACGTGTCCCGGCCAGCGCAGGACCGGGCAGACCGAAAGGGCGCCCCCGACGGGGGTGTCAAAGAGAAACCGTCAACCGCAGCCCCGCACCTGAAACTGGTCAAGTAGGTCTTGTGCTGACCGGACTGTTCAGTCCCCGAACCCAATCTCCGGAGAAATTGCAATATGGAGCAATCCCATGGCACCACGATATTATCGGTACGCAAGGGCAATCATGTTGTCCTTGGAGGCGATGGTCAGGTTTCTCTGGGCAATACGGTCATGAAAGGCAATGCGCGCAAGGTGCGTCGCCTGTACCATGACCGTGTTCTGGCAGGATTTGCCGGTGGGACTGCCGATGCGTTCACATTGTTTGAGAGGTTTGAAGCCAAACTCGAGAAACACCAGGGGCGATTGGTTCGTTCAGCGGTTGAACTGGCCAAGGACTGGCGTACAGACCGGCTACTGAGACGTCTTGAAGCCCTGCTTGCGGTTGCTGACCATGAGGCATCGCTGATTATTTCTGGAAATGGAGACGTGATCGAGCCAGAGCAGGGAATAATGGCGATCGGGTCGGGCGGGGACTATGCCAAGTCGGCCGCAGTCGCGCTCGTGGAAAATACTGAAATGGGTGCTGAACAAATTGTCCGTGCCGGTCTTGATATCGCTTCGCGAATCTGCATTTATACGAACAGTAACGTGAGTATAGAAGTTCTGGATCGCGCGGAATCTTCGTCCTGATTTCCTCCCTCCTGAAGAATTCTGCCATGACTGAAATGACTCCCCGGGAAATTGTCGAGGAACTTGACAAGCATATTGTTGGGCAGAAAGACGCCAAGCGAGCTGTCGCGATCGCGTTGCGAAACCGCTGGCGGCGCATGCAGCTTGATGAATCGGTGCGTCGTGAAATCACGCCCAAGAACATACTGATGATTGGGCCGACCGGGGTGGGCAAGACCGAAATCGCCCGACGACTTGCACGTCTTGCAAACGCACCATTCATCAAGGTTGAGGCGACCAAGTTCACGGAAGTGGGATATGTCGGCCGCGAGGTTGATTCAATCATACGCGACTTGATGGACATGTCGATCAAGTTGACCCGGGAACAGGCGATGGTCAAGGTCATGTCAATGGCCGAGGAGGTTGCCGAAGAACGGGT
>JAPYNK010000118.1 GCA_028285825.1 Arenicellales bacterium
AATTCCACTCCTTCGGAGTGTTGCACCCCCGACTTGAATTAACGGGGTAATAAAATTCCATAGAGAGGAAATTATTGAACCTTCTAAATTCGGATTGTCGATATGAGAGCTTTATTCAATATACCAATACAATGCGGAAGAAAGCCTGCTAATGAATGGCTTCCTGCATACCCCAGCCCACCTGATTTTCGTTTCAATTACTTCCAGCTATTATCCCTTGCAAGAGAAAACAAGAACGCCATCGGGAGCGCACCCAATCCGACCAATCCACCAACTATCGGTATAGTGGGTGCCGGTGTTGCGGGGATTGCGGCGGCAAGAGAACTCTCTCGCTGCGGATACAAAATCATACTATGTGAAGCTAGCGGCCGAATTTGTGGCAGACATTACACCGTGCACACCGATGGTGTAACCGACATGGAAATGGGGGCAATGCGGTTTCCATTTTTCTCCAAACCCGGTGATCAAAACTGCATATCCGAGTATTACATCAAGGTCGAAAGCGGCTGTACCCTGAAGAATTTTCCCAATCCTGGTGCGGCACCGGGCAATACTGGAATCTACATCAACAAAGGTTACGGACCCGATAACGAATACTCGAAACCGACATTAATTGATTGGCCTTATGACCCATCGAATCCATCTCCTCCAGATAATGAAAAACTCAAAGAGGTTTATGAAAAGGTATCTGCTTTTATCACCATCTTCACCAAGGCAGCTGGTGAATTATATGATGGGACTGGATGGCAGGACTTCTGGAGAGATGTGTCGAATAACTATGAACAGATGAATGTAAATGATCTGGTTTATACCCCTGCCATTACCGATTATCAAAATGATGGTTGGTTTGGCGGATTTGGAATGGATGATGACCAAGCGGAAATCTTTGCGCTAATTGGGTCTGGAGATGGAAGTTGGGGAGCGTTTTATGAGGCGAGTTCGATGTGGTTCATCAGGTGCGTAATGTTTGGCTTCAACAGTAATCTGCAGACGGTAGTTGGCATTACCGACAAATCTGGCTTGCCATATTACAATGCTGATGTTACGGATAGCAATGGGAATAAGCTTGAGCCCCCACTTTACAAAGGTATTCAGTCTCTGGATGAGTGGTTGTTCTATGCGCCCCCACCCGCATCTGATTTATCTCTCTATGATAAATCCAAACAATCCAATCCAAAAGTAAGAATACTGGTTGAACGCTTTGGGCTTCGGAGTTGAATGTCAAGCTGACTGGATTTGATCAATCCCAAATGCCTTCGTCGGTATTATCTGCCCGCAACTCCCAGCACATTATTACAAGTTGCAAAGTGTTCTATAAGTTGAAAGAGACTTACTGGGAAAACGGTGTATCAAAAATTCCGCAGATCATCATCACCGACGAGTATGTACAGGATGCATATGGTGTTAAGTGGTCAGACGAAACAGGTGAACATGGCGTATTGCTGGTGAGTTACACATGGGAAGACGACGCTACCAAGTTATTGCCTTTTGATGGGGACTTTCTTGGCCCATTCATGATTGAGAAGCTAGATGAAGTCTGCAATTCCACTGTTGGAGAGTCAATCAGTCAATACGTCGACTTGGACAGCGGTCCAACAATCATTCACTGGTCAACTCAACATTATTATCACGGGTGTGCCAAGTTGTATCGTCAGAGAAATTGGTCACAGAATTATTCGTTGTTAGCCTACAACCAGACGCATAGCAAGAATTCCCGCATTTATTTTGCAGGAGAGAATTATAGCGTTGAGGGAGGGTGGACCGAACCGGCCTTGAGGATGGCACTTGATGCCACAATTCACATATTGAAGAATTCCAACGGTGTTTTCAATAATGGCTTCAATCCTGATTCCGATTACCCAAAATACGATACTGAATTTACACCAGAAAACCAATATCCTTCACCACATTTTCAAAAATCGTAACTGAAGGTGGTCCGTCAAATTTTATGGTGGTGAAAATGGCTCATAAATGACTCCAGCCACGCTCGAAGAGATTTCTGCTTCATATCTTGACTTCTTTATAGAATCTGGTTCTATGGCTCGTTCTAGGCTGCCCATACGAGCTGAATCGGGAAACGCCCCCGTGTTCCGGTTGTCTATCGACCCAGGTGCCATGAGGTGCTCGGGCGCGAGTGGAGATCGAAAGCGTATTATTTGCTGAAGGATTTGAGGGTATTGGACTGACAACGATTGAGCTTGGCCTTTTTACTGCCCGCTATTTCGGAGGTGTCGGGGCAGATGTCATCAAGGTAGAGTTGCCATCAGACGCTCTTTTTTGTTATGCGCGCTCTGCACGTTCAGAAAGCACGGGAACAGGGGGAACAGGGCATGTCACAACAATAGCAACAAAGTGCAGTAATGCTGGATTTGAAGCCTACGGGAGGTAAGGAGAGGGCGATTGCCGAATACCTTCTTTCACCGAATGTTGAGGTTGGCATGACCTGAATGATGCGAAGTCGGCAATGAAACATGCTCCATCCCTGCTCTGAAGCAGCGGGTTCCGTTTTTATCCGGTCATGCCGCGATGCGGTTGCTTGCAGTATCTGACAATCGTTCAGCGGTCAGGGAAAACAGGGCAGAAGCGGCAGGTGTCAGCACCGTGGAAGTCCGCTTGATGATGCCGATCCGGTGCCGGATGACCGGTTCACGAACCTTGATGGCGACAAGGCCGGGCGGCGCATCCTGCAGATAGGAAGACAGGACTATGCCGGGCCCGATTCCGGCTTCGCATAAGGCCATCACTGTCTGGATCATCTGCGGTTCAATGATGGCTTTCAGTTTCAGGCCTTCCTTGGCAAGGGCTTCATCAATGGTTTGACGGATGCCTGTTTCCATGGACACTGTCACCACATGTTCACCGATAAACTCTCGCCATGCCACCGACTTTCGGTGTGCGAGATCATGGTCCTTGCCAAGCAGCAGGGTGATGCCATCCTCGAAAATGGGGATGAACTCAAGATCTTCTTCATTCAGCTCACTGGCAATGGCAAAGTCTGCAGCCCCTGATTGAAGTCGCTCTACGATGAAGTCCGCAATGCCGTCGAGAATGCTCACGGTTACATTCGGATTTGCCCGCTTGAACTTGGAGACAATGCCCGGCAGCAGTCTTGTCGCAACAGAGGGAAAGGCGGCTATTGTGACCTTGCCCTTTTTCAGGTGAACATAGTCCTGCATGTGGCTGACGGCAGAGTAGACGGCATTGACAGCCTGATCTGCTCTCGGCAGGAATTCCCTGCCCATGCCGGTTAAGGCGACATGACGGGTGCTTCGCGAAAACAGCGGCGTACCAATTGCCTCTTCGAGTTGTCGCACCAGAAGACTAAGCGTTGGCTGCGAGACATGAATCTCTCTCGCCGCCGTTGCAAAATGCAGATGTCTTGCTACGGCAACGAAGGCCCGGAAATGTTTCAACTCAATATTCATTAATTTAATATTTTAAATAATAATAAAAAAAATGCAAATAAATATTTTAATAAAATGGGGTTATCATGACTTCCGTCAAATCGAGTTGAGGAAATTGCAGGCACAAAAAATGGAGTTTTCGGTAACCGGGGATCAACAGGCAATCAGCGATGCCCTGGAGGGTATCGCCGCGAAGTTTCCAGACGAGTACTGGCGCGATGCTGACAGGTCGGGGCAATTTCCGGAAGCTTTCTTCACCACTATTGCAGAAGACGGTTGGCTGGGGATTGCCTTGCCAGAGAAGTATGGGGGTGCGGGTCTTGGCGTAACCGAGGCCGCCTTGATGATGATGACGGTCGCCGCGTCCGGTGGCGGCATGACCGCGGCCTCGTCCATTCACATGAATGTCTTTGGACCCAAGTCCATCGAATCGTTCGGCTCTGAAGAACAGAAGCAACGCTGGCTGCCGGATATTATCAAGGGGAAATCCAAGATTTGCTTCGCCGTTACTGAGCCCGATGCGGGACTGGATACAACGCGAATTTCCTGTCGCGCGGAACGACACGGCGATCGCTATGTTGTCAATGGTCAAAAGGTCTGGACATCCACCGCCCAAATTGCGGAGAAGGTCATGTTGCTGGCACGAACCGGTCCGCGGGATGAGGCCAGGCCGACTGAAGGATTGAGTCTTTTCTTTGCCGACCTGGACAGGTCGAAGGCAGCCATTCGCAAGATTGAAAAAATGGGCCGCAAGGCGGTCGATTCAAACGAGGTTTACTTCGAAGGCATGGAAATCCCTGCTGAAAACCGCATTGGCGAGGAAGGGCAGGGATTTCGCTATATCCTCCACAGCCTCAACCCGGAACGCATCCTGCTGGCTGCCGAAGCGATCGGAATCGGTCGCAATGCACTGGATCGTGCGGCAAGATATGCTCGGGATCGAGTCGTTTTTCAACGTCCCATAGGCCTGAATCAGTCGATTCAGCATCCCCTGGCAAAAATCTGGATGGAACTTGAGGCTGCATACCTGGCCATGATGAAGGCCGCATGGCTTTATGACACCGGCCAGTCCTGCGGGATAGCAGCAAATACGGCAAAATATCTGGCGGCCGAGGCTGGATTTAATGCCTGCAAACAGTCGGTAACGACTCACGGAGGCATGGGCTATGCACGCGAATTCCATGTCGAAAGATT
>JAPYNK010000119.1 GCA_028285825.1 Arenicellales bacterium
CAGTATTCCCATGGGGAAGTTTTTTTGTCGGAAAACCGCTGATTCGCTAATATAATGACAAGGCAAATCCTCTAACGCTTCTGCTGCTGTTGCCAACCCTATGCCAACATCGGAAAATCCGGGTAGACCGGCATATTCCTGTAAACTCAGATAAACTCTACATGGAATAAAGAGAAATAATCGTTCAAGGAATCACTCACCAAAGACCCCTTATCCAGCTTTCACCATGCACATCCTGATTATTGAAGACAACGAGGAAATTGCATCCTATATCATAAATAATCTGATCGAACACGGGCATCAGGCCGACCATGCACTGCGCGGCGATGAAGGCAGCGAGATGGCGTTAACAGGAAACTATCATGTACTCGTAGTTGATAGAATGCTGCCTGGAATGGACGGACTGGAATTGATCAAGAAAATTCGCGGGGGTGGCGTCCAGACGCCAATCCTGATCTTGAGCTCGCTTGGAGACCTCGATAACCGTGTTCTGGGTCTCAATGCAGGAGGCGATGACTACCTTGCAAAACCTTTTGCCTTCTCGGAATTGCTCGCGCGACTTGAAGCGCTCAATCGTCGACATCAGTCAGAAACCCTGGAAACGGTGCTGGTTGTTGGCGACCTGAAAATGGATCTCTTGAATCGGGAAGTCAAGCGGGGCGAAAAGCAGATCGAACTTGAACCCAGAGCTTTCAGCTTGCTTGAGTATTTCATGCGCCACAGCAATCAGGTGGTGACCCGGGAAATGTTGCTGAGAAATGTCTGGGACTACAATTTTGATCCTCAAACCAATGTTGTGGATGTGCACATCAGTCGCCTTCGCAGCAAAATCGACAAGGATTTTGACATTCAAATGCTGAACACGATCAGGGGGGCTGGCTGGATATTGAGCGATGCTGCCAATCGATAAACCATTCAAGAGCTATGCATCGAAGCTGACTATTCTCTATGTCGTCATTTCCAGTATTTCGACACTGATCATCTTTTACTTTCTGTATGTTTTTTCTACCGCATACATGCAACAACAGCTCGAAGATGCTGTCAATGCAGAAGTTCAGGGCCTTGCAGAGCACTACGACAAGGAAGGCATAGAGGGACTCGAGCGAGTTATCCTGTTTCGGGTTGAACGCTATGGCCGGGCAGACAATACCATTTACCTGCTGGTCAACCACAACACCACGCCTATTGTCGGCAATATTCTTGAATGGCCTTCCAGCGCCAGGGAAAAAGGGAAATGGATCGAATTTTCCCTGCGCTCCAGCCTGCCCGGCGATGACCCTTATCTGGCTCAAGCCAAAATCTTCAAGCTCCCCAAACCCGGAGATCCAGAACGCCCATACGGGCTTCTGGTAGGCAAGATCGTTCAACCGCTGGTTGATATAAAGCAAAGCATACAGGCAGCCATCGCATGGGGTATTGTAGTCATGATTCTGCTAAGTGCTCTGGGTGGAACATTACTTGGTCGAAAAGCTGCCAAGAAAGTCGCCAGAATCAATCAAACCACAACCAGCATCATGTCTGGCAACATGTCTGAACGCGTGCCACTTAGTCATGAAGCCGACGACCTTGACCAAGTCGCAGCCAATCTGAACGTGATGCTGGATCGAATCGAGACTTTAATGGAAGATATTCGACGCGTATCCGATAATATTGCACACGATCTTCGAACCCCGCTATCGCGTTTGCGCTATCAGCTTGAAGAAAGCATGAAAAAGTCAGACCCCGACTCTGAGGTAGCGGAGAGCCTTGAACAATCCATCCAGGAGGCTGACTCTCTGCTCGCGACCTTCAATGCCCTGCTGAGAATTGCCAAGATCGAAGCTGGGCAGGTTGATGCCGGTTTCTGTGAAATTGAGCTCAGCGGACTTATCGAGGATATCGTGGATTTCTACAAGCCACTGATAGAAGAAAAACAACAAATTCTTGAAATATCGCTTGAGCCCGGCCTAAAGGCTCATGGCGACCGCCATCTTCTTTTTCAGGCATTTGCGAATATCCTTGAAAATGCCATCAAATACACACCGGAACAAGGCCGGATTTCCATCTCGCTAGAGGTATCGAATGACCGGGTTACGGTGATCATAGCCGATAACGGGCCCGGCATACCCGAATCAGAAAAAGAAGGCATTTTCGTTCGCTTCCATCGTCTCGATCAAAGCCGCAATAGCCCAGGCAGTGGTCTTGGACTCAGCATGACTAAAGCCATAATCAACCTGCACAAGGGTTCGATTGAACCAGAGGATAACGAACCGGGAATGCGCATGGTGGTGCAAATCCCGATTCAGGCCACTCAAAACGTTCTTTCACAGTAAGGCCGCCAAAGCCATCGTGGCCAAGCGAGGAAGCATGTGGACCGGACAAGAGGCAGTAATGCCAATCGACGATTATTCGACCGGAATTGCCAATCCTTCTATTCGGGTTGGTGGAGATGAAACTGACTCTTCGCCCTCCTCAGAGTCACTGGTCATCTGCTTTTCCTGGCCAATCAAATTCAAGTCAAACACGTTGGGGATGGAAATTCCGGGTTGATCCAGAAACTGGAAGGTCGTATACAAAGCCGACAGGCCGACTACAAGGATCGTGATCAAGATGCCCAGCAGCCAGCGAGACCGTTTCCCTCTTCTTGGTGTCGCAACACTCTGGGCCGGGACATTGAGATTGGTCTTTGAAACAATGCTAATGTTTTTGTCCGGCTCCAGCTCCAGCCGATCAAGCAGGACATCCGGGTCAATTTTCAGTAACCCGGAGTACGATCGGATGTAACCCCTAATGTAGGTAAGGCCCGGCAAATCATCATATCGATCACCTTCCAGAGCTTCAATGTAACGGAGTTCCAGCTTGAGCGAATTCGCAACCTCCACTCTCGAAAGCTGGAGACTTTCCCGAGTCTTGCAAAGAGTCTGTCCTACCGACTGCAACTGAAATTCTTCGATGGTGACTTGCTCGGTTTCAGGCTTCATCTTCAAGTTTGCATTTAGTGCATACTGGAAGTTTACCCCATTGGCAACTATTCCGCGGTCAAAAAGCGAAACAGGGAAATTCTCTCGGAAAATTTCTAGGACTCCAGCACCTTCATGCTGAGACGCACTTTACCTTGCTTGTCGATTTCAAGGACCTTGACTCGGACCATGTCTCCTTCTGAAAGCACATCGCTCACCTCATTGACTCGCCTGTTCGAGATTTGAGAGATATGTACCAATCCATCACGACCAGGCAGAATATTCACGTAGGCTCCATAGCCCATGATACGGACCACTTTCCCTTCGTAAACTGCATTGACTTCTACATCGGCCGTGATCTGCTCTATGCGTTTAATGGCTTCCTGGGCTGCTGCATTGTCTGTTGAGGCCAGTTTGACTGTGCCATCATCGTCAATGTCAATATTTACGTTTGTCTCCTCACAGATCGAGCGGATCACGGAACCACCCTTGCCGATGACATCACGGATTTTTTCGGGCTTGATGCGAATTGTCATGATACGCGGGGCGTACTCTGACATCTCCCCGACAGAATCAATGGCCTTGTTCATCTCACCGAGAATATGCATGCGTCCGGATTTTGCCTGTTCCAGTGCCCTGGACATGATTTCTTCCGTGATCCCGTCAATCTTGATATCCATCTGCAGTGCAGTGATGCCGTCTGCCGTTCCGGCAACCTTGAAGTCCATGTCGCCAAGATGATCTTCATCGCCGAGAATATCGGTCAATACTGCAAACTCCTCTCCTTCCTTGATGAGCCCCATGGCAACACCGGCTACAGCGCCCTTGGTCTTTACGCCTGCCTGCATCAATGCAAGAGAGGTCCCACACACTGTTGCCATGGAACTTGAACCATTCGATTCGGTAATCTCTGAAACAACCCGAATGGTGTAGGGAAACTCTTCCTGGCTTGGCAATACCGCCTTGATGCCCCGCTTGGCGAGTCTTCCATGGCCAATTTCCCGGCGTTTCGGTGAACCCACCCGGCCGGTTTCTCCAACGCAGTAAGGAGGGAAGTTGTAATGCAGCATGAAGCTGTCTCGGTAATCTCCTTCCAGAGCGTCAATCAGCTGTGCATCTCGATCGGTACCCAGCGTTACCACAACGATGGCTTGCGTTTCTCCACGGGTAAATACCACCGATCCATGGGTTCTTGGGAGAAGTCCGGTTTCAATAGTGATCGGGCGAACCGTTTCAGTATCCCTGCCATCAATTCGAGGGTTCCCCGAAAGAATCAAGTGTCGAACATGCCTTTTCTCCAGAGTCTTGAATGCATTCAAGACATCGGAGGCAGATGGCTGATCCATTTCCGGATCACACATCTCGGTTAGCACTCGATCCCTGAGTTCAGACAGTGCAGCTAACCGCCCTTTTTTATCGGCGATCGCATAAGAGTCAGCAATTGACGATGCAGCCAATTCCTCGACCCTGTCGGCAATGTCTGCATTTTTCTTGGCTGCCTGCCAATCCCAGGGCTCCTTGCCGGCCTCTTGACCGAGTTCCCGAATAGCGCGTATTGCAGTCAGTCCTTCACGATGCCCAAACATGACGGCACCGAGCATGACTTCCTCAGAGAGAACATTTGCCTCGGATTCGACCATCAATACAGCATTTTCGGTTCCGGCAACCACCAGATCCAGATCTGAATCGTTCTGTACTGCTGCATGACCGGGATTGAGGACATACTCTCCATTCACATAACCTACCCGTGCGGCCGCAATCGGACCATTGAACGGAATACCCGAAACTTCCAAGGCAGCAGAAGTGCCCAGCATGGCAACAATATCAGGATTGATTTCCGGATCCAGGGACAGCACGGTGACGATAATCTGAACCTCGTTCAAAAATCCATCCGGAAAAAGAGGACGGATGGGTCGGTCAATCAACCGACAGGTCAAAACGGCATTTTCGGAAGGGCGTCCTTCTCGCTTGAAGAAGCCACCGGGAATCTTGCCCGCTGAATATGTGCGTTCTTCATAATCCACCGTGAGCGGGAAGAAATCCTGTCCGGGCGATTGCTCCTTTCGTCCTACTACAGTCGACATCACAACGGTATCACCCATACTTGCTATAACCGCGCCTTGTGCCTGTCTGGCAATCGCGCCAGTTTCCAGACGCACTTCGTGCTGACCGTACTGAAAGGCCTTAATAATTTTGTTCAAAGTTTTTTCTCGGGGAATGTTTGGAGGTGGGCTATTTGCGCAAGCCCAGTTTCTTGATAAGTGCTCGATAGCGTTCAAGATCGTTTTTACGGAGATAATCCAGCATCTTGCGACGGTGATTTACCATCTTGAGCAAGCCTCGCCTGGAATGATTATCATGGGTATGTATTTTAAAGTGGGTCGACAAATCCTGAATTCTTGCTGTTATCAGGGCGATTTGCACTTCCGGAGATCCGGTATCTCCATCACCGCGCTGGTGATCTTGAATTACGGCGGCTTTATCTTGAGCAGTCAATGCCATTGTTTCGAGTATCAATAAGGGTCTAATCCAGAGCTGGCTCTGGAATCTTGAAAAGGTCGGCAAGATTATCGGAGTCAATTTCCAGTTCGGAGCTCGGCGACTTTGCCGAGGCTACATATTGTATCCATGATTTGCTTTATTTCAACTATTTTCGAAACTGGTAGAATACTGAATTTGGCACTGAATCCGCAC
>JAPYNK010000012.1 GCA_028285825.1 Arenicellales bacterium
TCTCATCACTGATTCGCCTCAGTTCCCCTGCCGAGGAATAACCGTAAAAGTTCCAGCAATCGCATTCAGGATTGTCGCTAATAAAAACCAGATCACCATTTCTCAGGAATCCAATCTGGCAAACCGCCCATTCTTCACGATCAATTACGGCGGTTTGGTTCCTGATCGACTGCGATCCATTCAGGTCAATGTCAGCACACATGAGACGAGTCTGATCCCAAGGCATATGGGGATGCGACCACTCAATCCAGGCCAGCCGCAATCCATCAGGAGAAATCACCGGACCTGCATAGAAATCCGTTCCCGAAACAAGCGTTTCGACTTGCTGAAATTCTGGTTCCCCTGCAGCATTGGTCTTCCAGGGTATCCTTACGATCTGGCAGCTGTTCTCTTGCTGGTCAATCGGCACTTCCATGACTGCCACAATCCACTGGCCATCGGGTGATATCGAAAGGTCAGCAAAGCCGGGTATCCGTTGATCTCCCCATGCCGCCAATTTAACCGGGAAATCGTATCCCTCTAATTTGCTCGAATACGCATGCCCATCGACAAGATGCCTGTCGGTTTCGAGAAAATCGTCATGTCTTATTTTCTGGGCATACAGACATCCATCCGTAAAATTATTGAAGACAACGTAATCGTCAATAACGCAAAAACACTTTCCACCGTATTCGTTTACCCGCGTACGGATATTGAAATTCCTGGATACGTCAAAATACAGTGGCGTGACGATTTCCGACCCGGTTTCATGTTCACCTTCTTCATTCCCCGACCTGCACAATACGGTTTTTCCCTGTTCCTCGCCAGAAAGCGCCTGGAGCCAGTATAGTTTCCCTCCATGCATGAAGGGATAATTCGGCGTTTCCCCACTATCGAAAAGGGTTCCTGTATCCAGATGGCTTTCCCACAAGCCAAAATCAGCGGCTTTCTTCTGCAGGATCATCAATCAAGCGTTACAGGGATCTGATGGCCAGACGCGCCAATCCGGGAGAGAGCAGTGATTCCTGAAAAAATCCGACTGGCGTTTCAAGGGCAAATTGAAACCGCTGGTCCGGTGAATACAGTAGCCGTTCATCAGTCTCGTAAACATCCATACGGAGTACATCGATCAATAGCCCCCGCTCATCGAAAAAGCCGATATCCAGCGGGGCTTTGACATTTGCCATGTGAAAACTGCCATAAATCGGTTCCGGGTAGGCAAACAGAATCTTGGTGTCTGCAACTGCATTCGGACATACATGCTGAAAACCCATCGCCTGCTCAAACTGATCATCGGCAATCAGGCTTTGAATATGCAGGGTATTTCCATTGTCATCGAACAAAGTCAGCCCTTCCAGGTGCATGGACTGCATCCCTTCATTTTTCACGACGCAATTTCTATCTGCCGCACTGCAACCGGACAGACTGACGAGAACAGCCAGAATCAGCGTATAAAACAGTGCTTGAGGATACATGCGAACCGGGAATTGCAGTCAGTTGCGTATGGCTTTGCCTGTATCCAGCAGACTCGAAATCCGTTCCTGAGTCTCTTTGGTTTGCGCCAATTTCAGGAATGAACGCCTTTCGCTTTCCAGAAAGTCCGCTTCTGAGAATACGGTATTCGGCTGAACCTCCCCGCCTGATACTATCCTTGCAAGTTCCGTTGCAACAACCATGTCATGCTTCATTATCTTGCCGTCAGACAGAGCCCTCTTCAACCAGTCGATCATGCTGTCAAAGAGGGGTTTTCCGGGCATCTTGAGATCATTGCGCACCAAGGGATCCTGATTCTTTCCCGAGCGAATGCTCGCTCTTGCCGACGCGTAGATCCGATCCCGGTTCATCTCGTACCGGTCATTGTCCCGCAGCATTGCCTGCTGCAGGGCAAGTACAGGCGAGGTGACGGTCGTCCCATAGCCAAGATTCATGAAGGCCTTCCAGCAGGCATCCTCACATTCATCCTTGCCGTTGAGCTTCTCAATCCAGCGATACAGGGTTTCCTTGCATCCTCCGCCGGAAGCAATCAGGCCCACTCCCGACTCAACCAGACCCATCACGGAGTTTGCATGACAAATCACTTCCGGGGCATGCAGGACCACTTCATAGCCGCCCCCGATTGACATGCCAACTGGCGCAGCCACTACGGGGAAAGCGGCATCCTTCAGATCCATAACCGTTCTCTGAAAGTGGTCAAGGAAGGCATCAAGACCGTCCAGATCGTCCTTTCGGATGAACTCCCGCACTTTGGACAAATCAACGCCACACGAGAAATGCTGGGCATCATTATGAACAATCAGTCCTTGATTTCCTCTAGATGCAACATGCCGAAGGGCATCGGCCAGAATGTCCATGGATTCCTGATTGAGAACATTCGCCTTGCAGTGAAACTCGACAACGACAATGCCATCATGTTCATACCAGCTGGCGGACTCTGTCGTGTTCTGCGGTTTGAGTTCGCGGCGTACTTCATTGAATCTTGAAACGCCTGCCGGCCGTTTTATCCTGACATGCCCGTCATTCGCTTGCAGGCTGCTCAGTCTCCCGTCCCGGACAGCATAGAATCCCGCCGCACGCCCTTGCTCCATAAAATCCGGAACGCTTCGCCCTTCTGACTCAAGCCTTGATGCAACATAGTCTACCCCTAATGCATCCATCATTTCAAAAGGACCGTTGACCCAGTTATAACCCAGCTTCATGGCATCATCAATTGC
>JAPYNK010000120.1 GCA_028285825.1 Arenicellales bacterium
ACCTGACGGGTCGTGGCCGGGACGTGGCGGCCACGGGAAAGGCCCTTGTCGAAGCCCTCGGCAAGGTCGACTTTCCGGCGTTCAGGAGGAAGATCAATGTACTGCTCGACGGCGTCCCGTATCCGTGGCACGACGGCAGGAAGCCGATTGACTATGAGTCCTGGTACGCGAGCCTGCTGTACATGTGCTTCCGGACCACCGGGGTCGAACTCCGGGCCGAGGAAGCCACGAGCCGCGGCCGGTCGGACATGGTGCTGCTGCACGGGGGCCGGGTGTTCGTGCTGGAGTTCAAGAAGGCGGATGACGGGTCCGGAACCGGAAAGGGCCTGGACCGGGCGATCCGGCAGATTCGGGAGAAGGGCTATGCGGAGAAGTACCGGGAGCGCGGGGAGCCGGTCCACCTGGTCGGCATGGTGTTCGGCGGAGAGAAGCGCAACCTGCTCGGCATTCGTGCCGAGGCGCTCTGAACCGCTTTCGGAGTCTCGGGGACAGCCTGTTTGGATGCTCATAGAGAAAAACCCGAATAAGAAGGGAGGCCCGGTTGTTTAATCTGGGAATTGTCAACTTTCCTGACGAATGATAGAAACCATGATACGAGGGTGATCAATGGACATTCACCAATATATTGAAAGAGAATATTCCATAATCTGTGCCAACATTCGTCTGGCGCAACATCTCAAGCACCAGTACTCACACAAACAACTGGAAAAAGGCCTGAAGAGTTGGGAGACCCCCGACATTCTCACGTGGAATACCTGGATTCGACGATGCTGGAATGATCTTGGGATCCGGCACAAGGGCCTTGAGTTGCTGTTGAATCAAACGCAGGAGGTTCTGCTCTGGCAGGAGGTCATTAAAGAACAGGACGACACGGATTTCCTGTGGCATATTCCCTCGGTAGCGGGGCAGGCGCAATCCGCCTGGCAAATCATGAGGGAATATCGAATTCCTGAATTTGACGATTCGGAAGGACTTGGGCGGGACCACCAGATATTTCGAACCTGGTCCCGGGCCTTCAGGGAACAATGTCGACAAAACAACTGGATTGATGCATCCAGTATTTCCGAACGCATCGGGATTGATTTGGCTGGGGAACTTGAAATGCCAAATTCCGGTATTGTGCTGGTGGGCTTTGATGTATTAACCCCCCAGCAAGAAGAATTTATCCGCAAGCTCGATGAGATTGGGATCGAGATGATTCAGTTTCAGGAGCCTGAAGGTCCGGATGCCGAGATACAGGTTACTCAATGTAATGAGGTCGGTGGGGAGATTCGTTCCGCTGCTCAATGGGCAAAACAGAAAATACAGGAAAATCCCCAGGCAAAAATTGGCATTCTGGTCCCGGGCTTGCGTGAACATCGCCAGAGCATTGCCAATACTTTCGAACAGGTGTTGTCCCCCGGCAATCTCGGTTATGAAAGTGAGAATACGCCTTTGCCGTTTATCATAACGCTTGGTCGTTCCCTGTCGGACTATCCAATGATTGCGGTGATCTTCAATTTACTGGCTCTCAAGCCTCATGCACTGACCTTGCCGGAGATCAGTAACTTGCTCCGTACCCCATTCATCAGGGGCTATGAAGAAGAGCGTGCAAGTCGAGCTCTTCTCGATGAAAAATTGCGCGGGAAGAATCAGCAAATCTTTACCGTAAGCGATATCAAGTACCATGTTGTGCGATTGGATAAGAAGGGTTATTGCCTGAGACAGTTTGCCCGGTCCTTCAGTGGTTTTTGCGAATACCAACAGACATTGCCAGCAAGGAGTGTGCCTTCTGGCTGGTCTGAACACTTTGCCAACATGCTGGAGAAAATAGGATGGCCGGGGGAGCGGCAATTCAACAGCGATGAGCAGCAACAGAACGAAGCATGGGGATCAGTTCTCGAGAGACTGGCTTCCATCCATGTTGTCAAATCGGGTGTTACGCGTTCCGAGGCATTGTCGATATTGCGCCGCGAGGCCGGTGAGCAGGGCTTTCAGCATCACACGCCAGAGTCTCCCATTCAGGTCATGGACCCGCAAGGTGCTTCAGCGATGCGATTCGATCATGTCTGGATGTTGGGCATGAATGAAAACAACTGGCCACGGCCAGTTGTTCCCAATCCATTCATACCGATCAGGTTGCAATCCAAATTTGGCGTTCTCCATTCCGATACACAACTGTTCCTCGACTGGACGGAGCGACTTCAGCAGAAAATCATACGTTCAAGCCCAAATGTGGTGTTTAGCTATTCTCGTTATGAAGGTGATCGCCCGTTACTGGGTAGCCCGTTACTTCCCAGCCAGGAAAGCTGCGATATCAGGAGCAACCTCTCGGAGACAGTCGCATTCCAGAAGGTGATTTTTGAATCCGGTAAAATGTCCGATCAAATAAAAGAGATTCCCGACTTCAAGGCACCATCGGCCGAGAACCATACTGGAGGAACCAGTATTTTCATTGATCAGTCACAATGCCCATTCCGGTCGTTCGCGAAACACCGGCTCCATTCGCGCGATCTTGAAGAGCCGGATATTGGCTTGAATCCCATGCAGCGGGGAGCGATGCTGCACCGCCTGATGCAGTTATTCTGGCAGGATGTCGAAACTCATGCCGAGCTCATCGGGCGTACGCCCGATGAGCATACCGAATTAATCAAATCGCTTGTTGATCAGGAAATTCAAGTTATGCGACAAAAGTTGCCGAGCGTGTTCACTCCTAAATTCAGCAGCATCGAGGCCGCACGATTGAAGACGGTCATGACGGGCTGGATTGAACTGGAAGAAATCCGCAAGCCATTTCGGGTGCGTGATCTGGAGTTTCAGGTTGAGCAGTCATTGCAGGGCGTCAACTTTCGCGGTCGGATTGACCGGATTGACGAATTGGAAGATGGTTCATTGGTAATCATCGATTACAAGACAGGTTTACAGTCCATCGGTGACTGGGTCCCCGAAAGACCCAGGGATCCGCAAATGCCGCTCTATGCAGTGACTCTGCCCGGAAATATTGCGGTGGTCATTCTTGCGATTATGAAACAAGGCGATGGTTATGGTTTCCGGGGGCTGGCGTCTCGGCAGGATGTCTTCAATTCCGACGATTCAAACAAGGGTCCGGTGAAGAAATTTGAAAACGATCCAGCCATCAGGAAAAAATTTCTACTCGGCGATGATGCAGAAGACAGGACCTGGGGTGATCTACTGGATCAATGGCGGCATGATGTCGAATCATTGGCGATTGAGTTTCGTGAAGGTCACGCCCCGGTCAAGCCGATGAATACTTATGCCTGCCAATATTGTGATCAAGGCCCATTCTGTCGGATTGACGAGATCAGGAAAAAACAGGAATGTCCATGAATGCATCGGTCGAAATCGAGGATTTGGATGTCCGGCGGGAAGTACTGGACCCAGCACGATCATTCATCGTCCAGGCTCCGGCGGGATCCGGCAAGACCGAGTTGCTGATTCAGAGGTATCTTCGCTTACTGCTGGTGGTCAACCAGCCGGAGGAGATTGTTGCGATTACCTTCACCCGAAAAGCAGCTGCCGAGATGCGGAAGCGAATACTGGATTCGTTTCAATCTGCGCAACAGGATATGGGCGATCAGTCAGATCAGGGTTCAAGGGCAAGAGAGCGCTGGGAAATTGCCCGCAAGGTATTGAAGCGAAGTGATGAGCTTGGCTGGCGTCTGACCAGCAACCCTGCACGAACCAGGGTCCAGACCATTGATTCATTCTGTGGAAGACTGGTCAAACAGATGCCCGTGCTGTCAAGGCTGGGCGGCCATCCCGAGATACTCGAGGATGCCTGGCCACTCTACCGGGAGGCCACTGAAAAGGTGCTGAAAATCCTGGATGAAGATGTCGCTCTCGCACAGGAGGGATCGGGAGACAAGCACATAAGCGAATCGATTGCTGTTTTATTGGGACATCTCGATAACAACCTGCCACGCATTCGGGATCTGATAGCGGCCATGCTGGCTAAGCGCGACCAGTGGCAGGAACATATCTTCGACATGCAGTCGGATAAGCATAATCCGAATGTCGACTTCAAGGCAAAACTTGAGCAAAACATCGTACGCCATATTGAATCAGTGCTTGAGAGAACCCGCGCGGCAATTCCCGGGGAGAGCACGGAAGATTTCTGCATGGTGTTGAGACATGTATTCCTTAACCTCAATATGCCTACGCCGGACTGGGCAATAAGCGATTTGCCAGAAGGAAGTTTGGGTGACTTTCTGCTATGGAGGAAGATCGCAAATCTATGTCTGACCAGTGCGGGAACCTGGCGACGCACGTTTACCGTCAGAGAAGGATTCCTGGCAGGTAGTGATTATCGCTGGGCCAAGGATCAATTCGAGTCAATCATCTGTACATTCCGTGAAGTGGACCAGCTTCAGGAATATTTCCATCAGATTCAGCGTCTCCCGGAGCCATCCTATACCCCAGAGGAGTGGTCGGTACTCGAGGTCTTGCCAGAATTGTTGAGGAGAGCCTATGGGGAACTGCGTCTGTTGTTCAAGGAACGAAACCAAGTTGACTTTGTGGAAATCTCATCTGCCGCCAATCACGCACTCGGCGGAGAGGATGACCCCACTGATCTGGCACTTTATCTCGATCATCGCATTCAGCATATCCTGATTGACGAGTATCAGGATAGTTCCAAAGGGCAGCAGCGGTTGCTGGAAAAACTGACAGCCGGATGGACAGATGCCGACGGGCATAGTCTTTTTCTGGTGGGCGATCCGATGCAGTCAATTTATCGATTCAGGGATGCAGAAGTCGGTATGTTTCTTCAGATATGGGAAGATGAGCGTCTTGGTCAAATACCAGTTAATCCCAGACGGATTACCATGAATTTCCGCTCCGACAAGGCTTTGGTCACCTGGGTGAATGATGTATTTCCCGAGGTATTTCCGGCGGAGTCCGACAGGAATATGGGGTCGGTCAGTTTCACCTTGGCAACTGCCTTTCAGCCGCATGCAGCGGAATACGGCGTAAAGCTGCATGCGGCAGTGAATGGCCCGATGGATGAGGCACAACAGGTTGTTGGCCTGATCAGCAAGATCAGGGCGTCTCACCCCAAGGACAAAATTGCAGTATTGGTCAGAAGCCGTAGCCACCTCAGGCGAATCGTTCCAGCCTTGAATCAGTCAAACACCCCGTTTCAAGCGGTTGATACCGAGAAATTGGGCACCAATCCGGCGATTCAGGATCTGATTGCCTTGACAAGGGCGCTGCATCACGAAGCAGACCGTGTTGCATGGCTTGCGGTGTTGCGTGCGCCATGGTGTGGCTTAACTCTGGAAGACTTATTGCAGTTGGCCGGCGGGAAGCGCGAACAAACGCTTTGGCACTGCATGTGTGACGACTCTCTTGTTGAGAATTTGAGTCAGGATGGTCAGGAGCGACTTTTACGGGTAAGAACGATTCTGAAAAAGGCATTTGTGCTTGAGGGGCGGGTTTCACTACGACGCTGGATTGAAGGAGTCTGGATCAACCTGGGTGGACCAGCGACCTTGAAGCTTGAAGATGACTTGGATAATGCAGAGACATTCTTCTGCGAGCTGGACGAAATGGATGAAGGTGGATACATACGTGATCGAAAAGCGTTTTTCGAGCGCATTGACGCGCTGTATGCCGGTGTGGACCGACAGTCTGATGATACATTGCAGATCATGACCATACACAAAGCCAAGGGCCTCGAGTTTGACCACGTGATTTTGCCCGGCCTTGGTAATGGAGGAGGAAAAAGTTCCGAACAACTTTTTCTGTGGTCGGAGACTCCTGATGGCCTGTTGGTGGCGCCAATCAAGAATCCGGCTCAGGAGGCAACATCCCGGATCTACGAGTTTATCCAGGATTACGAAAAAAGAAGGAGGGACCATGAGGAGGGCCGTCTTCTGTACGTCGCACTGACCCGGGCCCGCAAGAACATGCACTTGATGATGTCGTTTGGAGGGTCGAAGCCTCCCCAAGGATCCATGCTTGCCAAGCTATGGCCGATCAAACTGGTACGTAACGAGTATGACAGATTAGCCGGAAAAACGGAAACCGATGCGCCAAATCAGGAGGAGCAGCAAGCCGATGATGAATCCTTTCAGAGGATAAGAAGGCTGACGGCGGAGTGGTGTCTTCCACAACCGCCAGGCCCGGTTGCTTGGACACCCTCTTTCCTGTTTGATCACGGGGAAGAGGATGGGGATTTCCAGGTGATAAAGTTCAAGTGGGCAGGACAAACCATCAAGCAAGTGGGTACGATCGTGCATCGATGCCTGCAGCAGATTGCAACCGAAGGAGCTGAAGGCTGGAATGCGGAACGGATCGCAAAGTGGCAGGATTATTTTCGGGATTCCCTGCGTTCAGTCGGAGTGGGCAGTCAGGATCTTGAAGAAGCAGTCGACTTGGTCCGTACTGCCTTGACCCAGACCTTGCAAGACTCCCGCGGGCAGTGGATTGTCAGCAGCGGACACAGGGAGGCAAAATGTGAATTTGCATTAAGCGGCACCCATCACGGCAGTCTGGTCAATATCGTGATCGATAGAACTTTTGTGGATGAGAATGGAGTACGCTGGATCGTGGACTACAAGACCTCGCGCCGTGAATCGGGTGGCATCGAGGCGTTTCTTGATGACCAGGTAGATCGATACAGGAGTCAGTTGGAGAAATACGGGCATGTCATGTCTTCACTTGATGATCGCCCAATTCGGGCCGGCCTGTATTTTCCGCTTCTGAAGGGTTGGCGGGAATGGTCTATTCAAGAATAGAAGGCTCCATTTGAGAAAGTCAATTTTGAACCGATTGGAGATTCGGTGAATGATGAAACAGCGAACCGACAGTCTGACCCGCTGTGAATGGTGCGTGAACGATCCACTGTACCGGGATTATCACGATCATGAATGGGGAGTGCCCTTGCACGACAATCAGAAGCTGTTCGAGTTTTTATGCCTGGAGGGTGCACAAGCGGGACTCAGCTGGCTGACCATTTTGCGTAAACGGGAACGATATGTTCAAGTCTTTGATGGATTCAATCCTGATGCGATTGCCCGGTATGACGCAGGAAAAATTGCCGAATTGATGAACGATGCCGGCATTGTTCGCAATGAATTGAAGGTGCGGGCCTTTGTCAACAATGCTCAATCCACGCTCTCCATGCGGGAGTCCGGGATGACTCTGGATGAGTTTTTCTGGGATTTTGTGGGAGGACAGCCGATACAAAATGCCTGGCGAACGCAGGATCAGGTGCCAGCCAGAACCGGGTTGTCGGATCGGTTAAGTCGTGCTCTCGGGAAATTGGGGTTTGCCTTCGTGGGCCCAACGATCTGCTATGCCTTCATGCAGGCGACCGGCATGGTTAACGACCATCTTGTCAACTGCTTTCGCTATCCCCAGTTGCGCGAACAGGCAGGGCAGCTCACGAAGCAAGCAACCGATTGACTCGTTTGACGAAATCGCCTGGATGATCCAGGGTCCCGCCTTCTGCCAGCAGTGCCTGATCAAACAGGAGTCTGGCCCAGTCTTCGAAATCCTTGCTCTCCGGGTCTATGCGCTTGACCAGGGCATGATCAGGGTTGATTTCCAGAATTGGCTTGGCAGTGGGTGCATTCTGCCCCATTGCTTTCAGAAGCCTCTCCATATTCCCCCCCATGTCCATGTCATCAGCAATGAGACAGCTTGGCGAGTCAACGAGACGATTCGATAGACGGACATCCTTGACATTATCATCCAGAGCCTCCCTGATTTTCTGGACCACGGCATCTTCTGCGGTTTGTTCCTTTTCGGTCTTCTTCCCGTCTTCCTTCTTCTTCAGGTCCTCAAGATCCAGATCACCCCTGGCGATCGACTTCAGGGCCTTGTCGCGAAACTCGGTGACATGGGAAACAAACCATTCGTCAATCGGTTCGGAGAGCAGAAGCACTTCGATGCCGTTCTTTTCGAAGATTTCCAGATGTGGCGATGAGCTTGCCGCCGAGAGGCTTTCAGCGGTCAGATAGTAGATGTGCTTCTGGCTCATCGGCATTCTGTCAACGTACTGGTCAAGCGATACGGCTTGTGATTCTCCTTCGCTCTTGGTGGTCGCAAAGCGTGCCAGTTCGGCAATGGACTGGCGATTTTCGTGATCCTCGACCACGCCTTCCTTGAGTGATTTTCCGAATTCCTTCCAGAACTTGTTGTAGCTTTCCTGATCCGACTCGCTGAGCTTTTTGAGTTCACCCAGTACTCGTTTGACCGAGGCCTGCCGAATCTTGCCAATATCCCGATTCTGTTGCAGGAATTCCCTGGATACGTTGAGTGGCAGATCGGCACAGTCGACCAGACCTCGAACGAACCTCAGGTAGTTTGGCATCAGGGTTTTTGCATCGTCGGATATGAAGATTCGGCGTACATAGAGCTTGATGCCGTGTCTTTGCTCACGGTCCCAGAGATCAAAGGGTGCATTTGAGGGAACAAAAAACAGCGAGATATAGTCCGTTTTCCCCTCGACCCGGTTGTGTATGGTCAGGGCAGGGGGGGCGGAATCATAAGTGAGCGAAGAATAAAAGCTGTTGTACTCCTCTTCGCTAATTTCGGATTTGGGGCGAGTCCACAACGCCGAGCCCTTGTTGACCGTTTCCCATTCTTTGCCCTTGTCCTGCTTGGGTTCGGGTTTTTCCTCTTCAGCTTGTTCAGTAGCCGGGTCCGGTTCTTTCGGCATGAGAATCGGAATCGAGACATGGTCTGAATATTTTTCGATGATGTTCCGGATGCGGTATTCCTCTGCGTATTCGAAATCTTCCTCCTTGAGATTGATGATGATTTCGGTTCCCCGGCTGGGCCTGTCTATGGGGGATATGGTGTATTCACCGGTGCCATCGGAGCTCCACATGATGCCTGATTTGGGCGGAGTTCCGGCTTTTCGGGTGAGCAGGGTGACCTGCTTGCCAACTAGAAAGCAAGAATAGAACCCTACCCCGAACTGGCCGATGAAATCGGCATCACCGGAGGAATTTTCGGTTTCCATTTTCTCGATGAAGGCCCGTGTTCCAGAGCGGGCGATGGTACCGATGTCCCGAACCACTTCGTCATAGTCCATGCCGATGCCGTTATCCCGGACGATGATTGCCCTTTTTTCACTATCGATTGAAATCCAGATGCTGAGTGCCTCGTCGTCTTCGAGCAGGGAATTGTCGGTGAGGGATGCAAAACGAAGCTTGTCGCAGGCATCAGAGGCGTTCGAGATCAACTCGCGAAGGAATATTTCCTTGTTGCTGTACAGTGAGTGAATCATCAGATTCAGCAACTGCTTGACCTCCGCCTGAAAGGAGCGTGTTTCAGAAGGAGGAGTGCCCGTTTTGGTTTTTTTGGGTTTGGATTTTGTCTCGGAACTCATGTTGCAGGTATTCGGGTTATTAGCTGAGAGCCGTAAAAATGGGGATTGATTCCCCACCTTTCAAGCGTGTTTGCAGCAAAACCCGACAGGCGTCGAGCGGCGTGAATGGGGGCTTCCCCCACCGATTGAACGGAGCTTCTGGACAATCCTGTCCAACCACCGGTCATCGCGGCTTTCCGGCATGGGAAGGCATCTACAGCTTCCATCATGAAGTCGACATCGGCAAAACCGAAAAGCCAGATCGCCAATCCAGCCAAGTTGCACGGTAGCGTCAATCGGGAGAGACGCGATGTCATGGACCGGGTCCAAGACGGAATTTTGCCGAAGAATAAATCAGTTTGTGGAACGGAAAGACATTTGCAGGCGGGTTCGATGCACTATTTCCAAGCCTGGCCATATGCCCTCGTTAACCACCATGCTACTGGAGTGACTGCACAATCAATCGTCCCATTCACTTGTGAACCGGATATCGGATGGCTGCTCGCTCATTGATGGGCGGTAGTTGCCATTGATCGACAAACTCTCTCTGCATCTGCACCCCTTTTCGGGTACAATTCCGCTTCGTCCAACGCTCTTGGCGTGATTCGGGGTATAGCGCAGTCTGGTAGCGCGCCTGCTTTGGGAGCAGGATGTCGGGAGTTCGAATCTCTCTACCCCGACCATTTGACTTTTCATTGTCGGGAGCGCCCGTAGCTCAATTGGATAGAGCAACGGCCTTTATGCTCCGGGTTTCGACTTCGGTCATCCTGAGTCAATTCTCGGAAATAGGAGCCTCTGCGGGGAAATGACCAACCCGTAGAGTGGAGAGCACTGTATCGGTAAAACCTTAACGAGACGGGTAAAGCGGCTGAACAGGCCGTTTCGCTGGCGATGGCAATACCGAGGAAACCGTGACGGACCAGCCATGTTCGTCAGGGGATCCGTAGAGACTATACGTGCTCCACCTGAAATGGTGAAGATATAGTCCAGACCCCAAACTAGGTCTGACCGATCAAGGCGGCGAAAGTCGTAGCGGGTAAGCTAAGCCGTAGGTTACAGGTTCGAGTCCTGTCGGGCGCGCCAAACAATGGTTATAATTGATGGTATGCATTGGAGATTATGGTGAGCGTAGCTCAGTTGGTAGAGCCCCGGATTGTGATTCCGGTTGTCGTGGGTTCGAGTCCCATCGTTCACCCCAGCATAACCTCATTTGGAAACCCTCTTTGCGCATTGCGATGGTGATGCATCAAGAGGCCCTTGTGTGCGAGAGTGGCGGAATTGGTAGACGCGCTGGATTTAGGTTCCAGTGGGGCAACCCGTGAGAGTTCGAGTCTCTCCTTTCGCACCAACCCCAAAATAACCATGCCGATTCGATCTTGAGGTGTAGCCAGCAGCTACAGCGACAATACCATAACCAGGCTTCAGCCCCGTTTCCATGCAGGTTTCAGTAGAAAAACTCGACACTCCGTTAGAACACAAGGTCAATATATCCATTCCGCCCGACTGGATCGATTCTGAAGTGGACAAGCAGGTTCAGGAGCATGCAGTGAACGCAAGGTTGCCCGGATTCAGGCCTGGCAAAATTCCGTTCAAGGTAATGGTGCAGCGATATGGGCCAGGGCTTTCATCTGAGATTATTCAAGGCAAGATAGCAACTTGGATAATGGATGCTTTTGAGGTCAGGGAATTGAAGGTTGCCGGATTTACCTCGCTTGACTTCAATCTCCACAGACGCGGCAGTGTGTATGAATTTTCCGTGACCGTTGAAGTACGTCCGGAAATTCCCGATTCTGCCTATGAGAATCTGACCGTCGTAGTCAGTGAATCTGAAATCAAGGAGAAACACGTCCAGAAAACCCTGAGAAAAATTGCCGTCGAGCATGCTGAATATGCTGAAACGCCGGTCTCAAGTGGACAGGGTGAACGAATTACCCTGCAGTACCGGCCTGCTGAACTGGCCGATGACGTGCTTTCTTCAAAAGTGTTTTACTTCAGCGGTCTCCATTCTAACTTGAAGGAATTTGACAAGACGCTTGAAGGCGTTCGTTCGGGAGACCGGATCGAAATTGAATTTGATCCTGACTCGCTCTTTACCGGTTCCGTACCCAGAGAGGAGGCGAAACGCAGTTTACTGGTCCTGATCCACAAGGTTGAAAAGTTCAAGGAAGAGCCCCAAGTCAATGATGCACTTGCGGAAAAGCTCGGGGTTGAAGAGGGCGGCCTTGAAGAACTGAAAAAACAGGTTGCGGCAGAACTGGAAAGAGACTTGAAAGAGGCGATGGAGGAATTGAATCGAACGAGTGTCCAGGATGCCCTACATGAGAGAAATGAACGAACCGGGGAGATAATCATACCACGTTGCCTGTATTTCAACGAAGGCGAGATGTTTGGCCATTTTCCAGTTCTGAATGAAGGCAGCATGCCGGATCCTGATGTAATCGAGAATCGCAAGAAAAATGCCCTGTTTGCCCTGGTTCATCAACATGTTTATGTTCAGCATTATGGAACGGAAACAGACCGGGAGCAGCTCAAGGAATTTGTGTCCCAGGATGCCCAGAGATATAACGACCCGGATGAATTCCTTGAATATGCATTGAATAATGAACATGCATATCAACGCGTGCAAATGGCTTTTCGGCAAAAGAAGGCGATGGAAAAAATCATGGAGACAGCGAACTCCACAACAAGGCATATTGACGCTGACGAATCCCTGACTTGGTCTTGAGCAGCAACTGGCAGCTCGCGTTTCGATTCAGTTCGGGGTTAAGGTCCGGCACAGACGATGACATGAAAAATGACCAGTCAAGAAACCGATAACCGAAGGGAAATACAGAATATTGGCTTGATTCCGATGGTGGTTGAAACCACCGGCAGGGGCGAGCGGGCTTTTGATATCTATTCGCGACTTCTGAAAGAGCGCGTGGTATTCATGGTCGGTACGGTTGACGATCACATGGCCAACCTAATTGTTGCCCAGCTGTTATTCCTGGAATCCGAGAACCCCGAAAAGGACATTTCCCTGTATATCAACTCTCCAGGCGGTGTTGTTTCATCCGGTCTTGCCGTCTATGACACCATGCAGTTCATCCGGCCGGATATCAGTACAGTGTGTGTCGGGCAGGCTGCCAGCATGGGCGCGGTGATTTTGGCCGGCGGTGCAAAGGGCAAGCGTTTTGCACTGCCGCATTCGAGAATCATGATTCACCAGCCGATGGGTGGATCACAGGGTCAGGCCACGGATATTGAAATTCATACCCGGGAGATACTCGGAGTCAGGGACCGCCTGAACAGGATTCTTTCGGGCCACACCGGTCAGACCCTGAAGCGCATCAAGGCCGATACTGACCGTGATCATTTCATGAGTGCTGCGGATGCCGAAAAATACGGGCTGATTGATACCGTGCTGAGTTCACGCAGTGAATCTGAGGAGTCCTGAAATTCGCCTTGCCGTCAAAACTATCGCTTACAATCCGTTTAGAATTGTCCAACTTCAAATTGTAGAATTGGGTATTATGCCTGTCCGGCATGCGAAACGTCTGTAATTTTTAAATCGTCTGAAAATAGAGTATGGTCAACAGATCCAAAAAAGGCGGAAAAATCCTGCACTGCACGTTCTGCGGAAAGAGTCAACGTGATGTCAAGAAACTGATTGCAGGGCCATCGGTATATATATGTGATGAGTGCGTCAAGCTCTGCAATAGCATCATCCGGGATGAGGAAGATCAGAATAGCCATGACCAGCCATTTGGCGGTAACTACAAGTCCTTTCCCAGGCCCAAGGAAATACACCAGATACTTGATGACTATGTAATCGGTCAGGAGAGCGCCAAAAAATTGCTGTCGGTCGCAGTCTACAATCACTACAAGCGCATCGAGAGCGAAAAAGAGAGCGAAAAGGTAGAAATCTCAAAAAGCAACATTTTGCTGATTGGGCCAACCGGTTCCGGCAAGACCCTGTTGGCTGAAACGCTGGCACGTCAGCTGAAAGTGCCTTTCACGATTGCGGATGCAACCACCCTGACCGAGGCAGGGTATGTGGGCGAAGATGTCGAGAACATCATCCAGAAACTTCTGCAGAATTGCGATTACGACACGGACAAGGCCGAAACCGGTATTGTCTACATTGACGAGATCGACAAGATTTCCCGTAAATCGGAAAATCCATCGATAACCCGTGATGTCTCGGGAGAAGGCGTGCAACAGGCATTGCTGAAACTGATCGAGGGCACCAATGCTTCCATCCCGCCGCAGGGTGGGCGAAAACACCCTCAGCAGGAGTTCATTTCAGTCAATACCAAGAATATCCTGTTTATCTGTGGCGGTGCATTTTCCGGCCTTGAAAAAATTATTCAGAACCGAACAGAAAAATCGGGCATTGGATTCGGAGCCGACATCAAGGGCAGTTCCGACAAGGAACGATGCAGCGAACTGCTGAATCAGCTTGAACCGGAGGATCTCATCAAGTATGGGTTGATCCCCGAGTTTGTCGGTCGGTTGCCGGTGGTGGCAACACTTGAGGAATTGGACAAGCAGTCCCTGATCAGGATCCTGCAGGAACCCAAGAACTCGCTGATCAAGCAGTATCAGTGCCTGTTCGGGCTGGAAGATGTGGATCTGGTATTTCGAAAGGACGCTCTCGAGCAGATCGCCATCAAGACCATGGACCGAAGATCCGGTGCACGGGGTTTGCGTTCCATCATGGAAAATTCCCTGATCGAAACCATGTATGAATTGCCTTCAATCAAGGGGGTTGCCAAGGTGGTGGTAGATGGGTCGGTGATTTCGGAAGGTTCGCGACCGCTGTATTTGTACAGTGATGAGGCGGACAGGAAATCTGTAGCAGGTTCTTCCTCGTAGGGGGTTCGCACATGAAAGAGAAGATTGAGTCAACAGGAGCAGATTTGAGGGGTTTTCGGTGAGCAAGCAGGAGCAAGTATTCTTGACCGGGATACCGGTGTTGCCGCTTCGGGATGCAGTGGTATTTCCACGTATGGTGATTCCGCTTTTTGTAGGACGCAAGAAGTCGATTCAGGCACTGGAAATGGCCATGGATGCGAAGGACAAGAAGATTTTTCTGGTTACCCAGCGTGATGCATCTCACGACGACCCGAGCATTGACCAGATTTACCAAACCGGGACCGTAGCCGCTATCCTGCAGATGCTCAAGATGTCAGATGGTGCAGTCAAGCTTCTGGTGGAAGGGGAGAGTCGGGCGAATGCCCTGAAGTACAAGGATTTTGGGAGTTGCCTTGTCTGTGATCTTGAATTGCTTGAAGAGACTGATGCGGGTACTCCGGAATCCCATGCATTGGTACAGACGGCGATTTCCGAGTTCGAAAGATTCGTCAAATACAATTCCAAGCTGCCGTCCGAGATTTTGTCATCGTTGAACAAGGTTGATGAAGCGGGTCCCGCAGCAGATATCATTGCAGCACACCTGAACATCAAGAACGATGAAAAACAGAAAATCCTGGAGATGACCGATTCAAGCGCCAGGATTGAGCATGTACTGGTGAAGCTGGCTGAGGAGGTCGAAGGGTTGAGGGTCGAGAAAACCATCCAGGAGCGGGTCAAGAAACAGATGGCAACCTCGCAACGCGAGTACTATCTCAATGAAAAACTCAAGGCCATCCAGAAGGAACTGGGTGACAGCGAGGAAGGCACAAACGAGAATGATGAACTGGCCAACCGCATTGCGAAAGCGGGAATGACCAAGGAAGCCAGGGAAAAAGCCGAGACCGAGCTCAAGAAGTTGCGCATGATGTCGCCGATGTCGGCTGAAGCGACCGTAGTTCGCAACTATATCGACAGTCTGCTTGCCTTGCCGTGGAAGGCTCGAACACGCGTCTCGAGAGATCTCAAGCGAGCCCAGAAAATCCTCGATGATGATCATTACGGGTTGGAAAAAGTAAAGGAACGGATTCTGGAATATCTGGCAGTTCAGACTCGTGTCAGGAAACCGCGAGCGGCAATTCTGTGCCTGGTGGGCCCTCCCGGCGTGGGCAAGACTTCTTTGGGCGAGTCAATTGCCAGGGCGACCAACCGAAAATTCATTCGTATGTCTTTGGGCGGGGTGCGGGATGAAGCAGAGATACGCGGCCATCGCAGAACCTATGTTGGTTCAATGCCGGGCAAGATTATCCAGAACCTGTCAAAGGTCAAGTCCAAGAACCCACTATTCATGCTGGATGAAGTCGACAAGATGTCGATGGACTTTAGGGGTGATCCGTCATCGGCACTGCTCGAGGTACTGGATCCGGAGCAGAACCACCGCTTTGGCGACCATTATATGGAAGTGGCTTTCGACCTGTCTGAAGTCATGTTTATCGCGACCGCCAATACCCTCAACATTCCCCCGCCGTTGCTGGACAGAATGGAGGTGATTCGGATTTCCGGATACACCGAGGAAGAAAAGCTGGAAATCGCCAACCGCTACCTGATTCCCAAACAGAAAAAGTACAATGGATTGAAGAAGGGCGAAGCGTCCATGAGTGGTCGGGTGATCAGGGATATCATCACGTTTTATACGCGAGAGGCCGGAGTTCGGAATCTTGAGCGGGAAATATCCAAGATCTACCGAAAAGTCGTCAAGGATCTGGTGCTGAACAGGTCCGCTGAGAAGAATCGGGTCACAGTACGGAATCTGGAGAAGTATCTGGGAGTCAAGCAATACCGACGCAATGAAGTGCAGCAAGACAACAAGGTCGGACAGGTTCAGGGTCTGGCGTGGACGTCGTTTGGCGGTGAGTTGCTGAGCATTGAGGCGGTAGTCATGCCGGGCAAGGGCCAGCATGCCTCTACTGGCAAGCTCGGCGACGTGATGAAGGAGTCGATTTCGGCTGCGATCAGCGTGGTCAGAAGCAGAAGCTGCAATTGGGGCATAAAGCCCGATTTTCATCAAAAGCAGGATATCCATGTGCATGTTCCAGAGGGGGCAACCCCCAAGGACGGACCGAGTGCTGGAATTGGCATGTGTATTGCAATTGTTTCCGCATTGACCGGGATTGCGGCCCGCTCTGATGTTGCGATGACCGGCGAGATTACCCTGCGTGGAGAAGTATTGCCGGTTGGCGGACTCAAGGAAAAGCTGCTGGCTGCGCATCGCGCCGGCATCAAGCTGGTCATCATCCCGCAGGATAATGAAAAGGATTTGCAGGATGTTTCAGAGAAGGTACGCGAAGAGATCGAGATTCATCCGGTCAAGTGGATTGATCAGGTGGTAGACTATGCACTGGAAAGAGCCCCGGTCCCACTTCCGGATGATGCGATGGAACAGGATGAATTAACAAAACAGCAGAAAGGCCGGCAGGACCGAGTGAGTCCTTCGGTTACGGCACATTAGCTGGCTGAAATTGGTATTTTTAACTGACAATGACGTCAAAGGGTTTATAATGCCTACGGCTGTATGAGCAGTTTCGGACAGCCGCAATATATCGGTCATGACCGGATTATTGGAATTTCCCCCGGGAAATCCTATATGGACGACATCAAACCTATCTCAATTGTAGCCGGTGCGGTTGGGGTGCTTACATATCTACCAAAAGAGGAAATGTTTTATGAATAAAGCAGAACTAATCGACCAAGTCGCCAGCGAGGCAGACTTGACCAAGGCAGACGCTTCAAATGCACTCGAAGCAGTTTTGAATGCTGTCGGTTCAGCGTTGTCAAAGGGTGATTCAATCAGCCTGATTGGTTTTGGGACCTTTTCGGTATCCGGACGTGCCGCCCGGTCTGGGCGCAATCCGCGTACCGGAGAGACGATTCAGATTGCCGCGTCTAAACAAGTTCGTTTCAAGGCTGGCAAAGCATTGAAGGATAAGGTAAACTAGATTTTCTGGGCGCTTAGCTCAGCTGGGAGAGCATCGCCCTTACAAGGCGAGGGTCGCAGGTTCGATCCCTGCAGTGCCCACCAGAGCCGGAGCGGTAGTTCAGTTTGGTTAGAATACCGGCCTGTCACGCCGGGGGTCGCGGGTTCGAGTCCCGTCCGCTCCGCCATTGCAAGCTGCCAGTGCGTTTATGGATTGACGCCATATGTCCTTCGAGGTGTCTCCATGGATCGGTTTCCAGTACGGCTGCCGATCCCTAGACGTTCTTTCCTGAGTTCAGCCAGACCAGCCAATGCTTACAGCGATCAAGCAACGCGCTACCGGGTGGGTGGCTTGGGCGATCGTCATACTGATCACCATTCCGTTTGCCCTGTGGGGTATCAATTCCTATTTTGAAGGGGGAACTGAGGTCTCGGTTGCTTCAGTCAATGGCCAGGACCTGCCTCTCTACCGATATCAGGACAGCCTTCAAAACCGTGCCCAGGTTCTGCGACAGCAGCTTGGTGATTCCTTTGATCCCGAAATGCTTGAATCACTGCAAATCCGAAGAAGCGTTCTGGATTCCATTATTGATCAGACGATCATGGATCAATATATCCTTGAACAGCGATTCAGGATTTCCGACGAGCAGCTCAATCGAACCATTCACAATGCAGAGATTTTTCAGGTAGACGGACAGTTCGATCCTGTGCAATATCGATCAATCCTTGCTGCAAATCGTTACACGCCCCAGCAGTATGAGGATGTGGAACGTGTCAGTCAGGCGGCCGGTCAAGTACGTTTGGGAATTGTCAACTCCGCCTTTGCCCTTGATACGGAAGTGGATCGACTGCTTGCAATTCAGCAGCAGCAACGGGAGATTCAGTATGCCTTGCTTGAGGTCCGCAAGTTTGCCGAGGTGATTGAAGTCAGCGAAGATGAGGTCCGGGACTATTAT
>JAPYNK010000121.1 GCA_028285825.1 Arenicellales bacterium
GCTTGAAAATGCCATGGAAAGAATGCCGATCTTTGGCGAACTTGGCATCCGCCGCGTTGTTCATGGTGCCATCACCCATCCTCCGGATGGCAACATGCTGCTTGGACCCTGCAAGATTCCAAACTACTGGTTATGCTGCGGCTCGCAAGTGGGCATTGCCTGGGGGCCCGGTGCAGGAAAATATCTCGCCCAGTGGATGACTCATGGGTCAGCGGATATTTCAATGAACAGCTTTGACCCCATGCGCTTCGGTGCTCGAATTGACGATAACTACCGTATCGAAAAAGCCAAGGAAGACTACCTGCTAAGGCACGAAATTCCGTTCCCGAACCTTGATCGTTCAAGCTGTCGGCCATCACATTCAAAAATCACTCCGCTTTACGATATTCTCAAGCAAAATGGGGCGGTCTATCAGGATATTGGGGGATGGGAAAGACCATACTGGTATGCGACAGGAAACATGCCCCAACAGCATATCGAGAGTTTCACCAGGACTCGCCTGCATGATGTTGTGGGTAACGAAGTCAAGCAACTTCGCGCTCATGCCGGAATTGCCGACCTAAGTGCCTTCTCGAAACTTGAGCTATCCGGTGAACATGCAGACCAGTATTTGAGCCGAATCTCCTCAAACCGCATTCCCACCAGACCCGGGAGCATTTCACTGACTTATCTCATCGCCGAAAATGGAAGGATCGAGGGCGAAACCACGCTCGTCAAACTCGAAGAAAATCACTATTACCTGGTGTATGCCGCAGCCCGGGAGGCTTACCTGTTCCATTGGCTGAACTCACAAAGACTCGAAGATGAAGCCATCACCCTTGCCAATTTCTCCAGCGAACTGGGGGTCATCATGCTTGCCGGTCCAGCGTCTCGCAGGATTCTCGCAGAATGTACCGATACAAATCTGGACAATGCGAACTTCCGATGGCTGTCTACCCAGACCATAAAGATCGGTGAGGTTGAAAATATCAGGGCGATGAGGGTTACCTATACCGGAGAACTGGGTTGGGAGCTGCATATACCCATGGACCAGATGCTCAAGGTTTATACTACCCTCATGAACACTTCGCTCAGTCAAGACATCGTCCACATTGGCTCTGCTTCACTGAATGCCATGCGCATGGAAAAAGCCTATCGATCCGGTCACGAGATTACATCCGAGGTGACGGTAGCCGAAGCAGATGTACTGCGCTTCTCTCGAGACCGGGGCTTTCAGGGTGCAGAGATTGCTACAGCTGAGACCATACGCTGGAAATTGGCCTATCTCAAGCTGGAAGAGCCGAATAATTCGGAGCCAGTTGCCGACCCTTTGGGCGGTGAAACGATTCTTCATGAAAATCGACCGATCGGACATATTTCCTCCGGAGGATATGGTTATGCAATTGGACAGTATCTGGCATTCGGTTATATCAAACCTGAATTTGCACTGCCGGGCACCGAGCTTGAAGTTCTGGTCCTCAACACTCCACGAAAGGCTTCCGTTATCGTTGATGCACAGTTCGACCCGGAAAACAAACGGCCACGCTCAGACGATTAATACCACCGGATTTCAGCTTCAGTCGATGCATTGTCTGGCATAATGCGCACCTCAAACCATTTCAGAATATAGGATAAATGACTATGGATGATGATCTTTTCTCCAAAGGCCTTGCGAAACGCAAAGAGACTCTGGGCGATGAATATGTACAGAATAATCTTGATAATGCTGACGAATTAACCCGATCGTTTCAGGAAGCGATGACCGCCTGGTGCTGGGGATTTGGCTGGGGAGATGCAGTCATCGAACCCAAGACGAGATCCATGATGAATCTCACGATGATCGGTGCTCTGGGCAAAATGCACGAGTGGGAAATCCATTGCCGCGGAGCAATAAACAATGGCGTCAGCATGGAAGAAATCCGGGCCATCATTCATGTCATCGGAATTTACTGTGGCGTACCCCAGTCACTCGAATGTTTCCGGGTTGCGCGTAAAGTTCTCGAAGAGCATGACATGCTATAACCGTTGACCTGGAATGGAACTGCATACCTGACTGCCCAGAAGAATAACCGCTCCCAGCATTCGGACCGATGATTCCATTGTATTTCAGCCGTCAATCCTGAAGACGTCAACTTCGCCGGACCGGCCCTTCACGGGGTACCTGCCGACCGGCACAGGAAAGAATTCTGGGCCAAGTTCCGCTGCCGTCGCCCCACTCATCAGAATAACCGCCTCGCTGCCAGCGGGGCACAGCGTCCTGCCGAGATCCTCGAGACGCTGACCGATATTTACGGTGTCACCGATGATCGTGTAGTTGATGCGACCGGGTGCACCGATGTTGCCGACCGTGGCGCTGCCGGAATGGATGCCGATGCGGATGCCCAGCGGTACCTTTCCTGCGGTCCGACGCCGCGCGTTCTCCGACCGCACCCCGTCGGTGATTGCCAGGGCTGCCCGGCAGGCCCGTTCAGCGGCATCCGGCTGTGCTTCGGGAGCACCCCAGAAAGCCATCACGGAATCGCCGATGAATTTGTCGATGGTTCCATCTTCGGCCTCGATGCATCCGGCAACGATTTCGAAATGGCGATTGACCAGGGCGGCAACATCCGGTGCGGACATGTTTTCGGCGACCGACGAGAATCCCGTAATGTCGGTAAACATGACGGTGATCTCCCGCTCGGTAGTGGTCGTGTCCTCGATTTCACCACGCTTAACCAGCCGCTCGACCACCTTCCGTGGAATGTAGAGCTCGAACCAGCGGAGGGCGCGTAGCATGGCGTTGAAGGATTTGGCCTGCTGGTCGAGCTCACGGACGATGCTGCCCGGCAGGTCCCCGATCTCATTGATGTTGAGGTCACGGACCTGTCCGGCCGCTGCGGAAAACCGCACGATGGGCCGGGCAATGCGCCGGCCCAGGATCAGGGCAGCAACGATCGAGAGCACAAGGGCACCAACGCCAGCCAGAAGGGCGGCAATCATCCGGTACACCTCGGCACTGACGTCCTCAATATGGTACCAGACGCCGACAATCAGCGGTTTCGGTCCGTAGCCATGCAGCTGTCGATACAGGAAGATGTAGTCTTCCTCATCAGTTTCGACTCTGTGGCCGCTGGTCTCCCGGGATAGCTCGGTGACCAGTTCATGTCTATCCTCCTGCTGCCATATTGCCGACAGAACGCGGTCGCGAAAGCCTGTAAGGCCGGGCAACGGGTTCGCCAGCGAGAGACCGGGATAGCCTTGTGCCATCAGCGGGTGAGCCAGGACGCGGTCTCGTCCGTACAGGATGAACTGCGTGCCGGGACTGCCCTCACCGACCTTGCGGAGGAAGGCCGAGAGCTCCCGGACCGAGGCTGTCGCCGCCGCGGCCCCGACAAACCGGTCACCGCGCCAGACTGGATGTACCCGACTGAAATAGGTTCCTTCGTGCCGCTCGTTCCAGTATGGCGGCACCCAGTGCGGCTCTCCGGGCATCGATGCCAGATACTGATGGTATTTCGGATCCTCCGCATGATCTTCTTCGCTCATTTCAATGCGACCGCCCCCGTCGCGAACTGCGGAGAAAGTCACAAGCCCCGGGGTGAGATAGGATATTGACTCGACCTGCGACATGCCTGCAAGGCTGCCTGTCAGCAGACGGCTGGACGAGGTGCGGTTTTCAGGATTGAATTCGCCGCTATCGATGCGCTCGGCGATGAACCGGGCCTGGTCCTCGGCCGGGAGCAGGTGGCGTTCTATCCGGTCAACCATGTTGGCGGTGCTTTGATTGGCGTTGGCACTCATCAACGCCAGCGTGTTCTTGCTCGCGAGCCACGTGCCGACGCCGAGAACGCTGCCTACCGATACCAGAACGAGAAGTGAAATGGCCGTAGCCAGAATCACCGTGATCGAAAGCCGCCCGTTCCATCGGTTCAGGTAAAGCCGGCGAGGCATTTGAGGTTTGGTGGCCATGGCGGATACCGATGTCCGGTCCGAGAACCGGGATGCACCCTCCCAAGGCCCGGTTATCGGATACGGATTGTAATGTTCTTTTCCTGTTTCGACCACCGGGCCGGGCAGGCGATCAACATAGACAGTCTACTCAAGATCGCAAGCCCAGGCAAGATTTTGTGCGGCGTTCCGGAAAGTGTCAGCCACCATGCCCGAAGGCGAAGACAAAGCGAAAGAAGCAGGGATTGGCTCAGCCGATTCGGAAAAACCCGGACTGCATGGAAATGCAGTTATAATCTGCCACCCACGGAGAGTTGGCAGAGTGGTCGAATGCGCCGGTTTCGAAAACCGGTGACTGTAACAGGTCCGAGGGTTCGAATCCCTCACTCTCCGCCAATTGATTCTACGCAGAGTCTTTTTCGGCGATGGCAAGGCTCTTGCTTATGATGTTTGCGGCCATTTTTCCTGATGCTGCATCAATCATTTTTCCATCCAGAGAGGCCACACCCTGCCCCGAACTTTGAGCCTGATCCAGAGCATTCAGTATTTTCCGTGCTTTCTGTACCTCAGCATCAGTAGGAGACATCACCTGATTCGCAAGTTCTATCTGTGCCGGATGGATGGCCCACTTGCCCTCATATCCCATTGCCGCCACCCCCCTGGCGACATTGACATAGCCCTGTAGATTCCTGAAATCACCATACGGGCCGTCAATCGCCCTCAAGCCATAGGCTCTACATGCAACAAGCATTCGTTGCAGGCTTGGATACCATAAATGATCCGTTTCGCCGATCTCCAGAGTTCGTGACTGGCAATTTGCCGAGAAGTCTGCCATGCCAAAATGCAAGGCTTCAAGACGCGACCCAGTCACAGACAAGCGGGCAATCGCTTCAACATTGACCAGACCCAATGCCGTCTCAATCAGGCATTCCAGTCCAACTCTGCGCGTTATGCCAGAAGTCGGCAGCGCAATGGCGAGTAATTTCTCGACAGCATGAACATCTTCAGGAGTACCGACTTTGGGAATCAGAAAAGTATCAATGTGATTTCCAGCCTTTTCAATAATCTTGCACACATCCCGTTGCATCTGGCGACTCTGCGGCCCGTTGATGCGGACGGAAACAGTCTTGCCTGCCTTCTTCCAGTCTATTTCATTCAGGGCACTGATAATATTGCGCCTTGCCTGACTTTTTTTATCCGGTGCTACTGAATCTTCACAATCCAGCAGCACGCAATCTGCTTCACTACCTGCGGCCTTCTCCATCATATCCGGATTGGACCCGGGAACCGAAAGCACACTGCGCTGAAGCCTAATAAGCACTTTAGAGGATTCGTACAGACTCATGGATATGGATGCTCGATCATTACCCAAACAACGAATTGCATATTCAAAATGCAAGATTAAAGGGCCGAGCAGGTGGGGATATCGCCATGCCCCACCTGCTCGACCGATGAAAGGAGCAACCGGGATATACTTAGTCGACCCGAATTGTCTGGCCGGTCAGTACGCCTTCAATACTCTTTGTGTAGGCCAATCCGACTCGTCTTGAAGAAACCGGTTCGTGACCCGGGAACTTCCCCTGGTACCGCTCAACTGAATTTTCAAGCAGGCCCGGACTTACCGAATTTATTCGAATACCCCTTGGCATGTCTCCGGCTGCTCCGAGCACAAATCCGTCGATCGCCCCATTGGCAGAAGCTGCAGATGCACACCCAGAGATTGGATCACGATTCAGCACGCCACTGGTCAGGGTGAAAGATCCCCGATCATTGATCCAGGAAATCCCCTCAAGCACCACATTGATTTGCGGCAATGCCTTGTGCAGTACCCCCTTCATCCAGAGTTCTCCGGTCATCTCTTCAACTGGTCCGAAATGTCCGTGACCGATTGCGACCACCACAGCATCGATATTGCCAACATGCCTGTACATCTCGCGTATGCTATCAAGATTTTCGAGATCGACCTGTATATCGCCAGAAGCCAGCCCCGCACGGATAAGATTGTGGCGGCCTTCAAGGGCATCAGCTACCGTGCGGCCCACTGAGCCTCTGGCACCTATGATTAATACCTGCATTTCACCTCACTCATAATTTCAAAATGTTCCAGTCATTCAATTGAATCTCCGAGCCTTACAAACCTGACAACCACCATATAGAAAAACCTATGGACAAGTTTACCAC
>JAPYNK010000122.1 GCA_028285825.1 Arenicellales bacterium
TCTCTATATATAGTAAATATTATTAATATTATGAAAAATTTAGAAAAAAATTTTTTTGATGAGCAAAATCGGAGAATTTTGTATTATTTGCAAAGGGATTCAAGCATGTCGATAAAGGAGCTTTCTGAACGAGTGAACCTGTCGCCAACGCCTTGCTGGAAACGAATCAAGAACCTAACTGAAAGCGGCGTAATTCGGGCCAATGTCGCATTGCTGGACCAGCACAAGATAGGTGCAGCAGTCACGGTTTTCATTGCAATAAAGACGGGCCAGCACAACATGGCCTGGACCGAGAAGTTTGCATTTGAAATGTCGGATATTCCGGAAATCATGGAGGTGTACCGAATGAGCGGTGAAGTGGACTATTTGTTGAGGGCCGTTGTACCGAGCATTGCCGAGTTCGATCATCTGTACAAGAAGATTATCAGCAGGATTGATTTGACCGATGTCACCTCGACCTTTGCAATGGAACAAATGAAATACACGACAGCCTTGCCGGTCTGATGCGCATCAACCCGGTTTTGCCTGATTTGCAGAGGCAGGGTTGAGCTGGATGACTGTCAATTCAATGCATGTTCACCGTTATCAGGGAAGAAAAAGCAAATCATTTGCTCATGTTTTCGCTTGCAAATGTTATAATGTTACGTTTTGCCTTACTGTTTAGGCCAAGGCCTTCAGGGGCGGAACTCCAAGAGGAAAAACCACATGCTAAGAATCTTGTTCGCCGTACTGGGCGTTGTTGCTACCCTGGTCCAGGGGCACGCGATGGCTCAGGAAAAAACAGATCTGACCGTTGCCGCCCCATGGGAGGTCGCGAGTTACGATCCGGCTGTATCCGGCTTTGCATTCCAGAGGCTTCAAATTATGGAAAATCTGGTGGATGCAGATGTTGATGGCACGCTCCGTCCCGGACTTGCGACCAGCTGGTCCGTATCGGAGGACGGACTAGCCTGGACCTTCAAGTTGCGCTCTGGCGTAACATTTCATGACGGTTCACTTTTCAATGCTTCGTCAGCCACCAAATCGCTGAATCGGGCATGGCAGCAGCCGGGCATATTGAAGAAAGCCCCAATCACCGGCATTTCCGGGTCAGACGGCTCGGTCGTCATTACTCTGGATCGGCCCTTCACATCGCTGCCGGCTCTGCTGACACATGCTACGACGATCATTTCCTCGCCGACGTCTTTCGACGAGAATGCCAATCCGGTTGCATTGATTGGAACTGGTCCTTTCAAGGTCAAATCCTTCACTCCTCCCCAGAGCATGACACTCGTGCGTAACGAAAATTACTGGGGAGTGGCGTCAAAACTGACAAGCATCACATACCTTGCATCCGGCAGGGCAGAAACCAGGGCATTGCTTGCGGAAAGCGGTGATGCGGATATGGTGTTCACTCTTGACCCGTCCGGCTTTGCCCGTCTCGAGAATGTTGAATCGATTGACACTGTCGCATTACCGATTCCACGGGTCGTGACATTGAAGATTAATGCGAGTCACCCGTTTCTTTCGGACGTCCGGGCACGCAAGGCACTCAGCATGGCCATTGACCGAGACGGGATTGCAGCAGCAATCACGCGTTTTCCGGAGTCGGCTTCAAGCCAGCTTTTTCCTCCGGCACTGAATATCTGGCACGACAGGAATCTTGAATCTCTTGACCATGATACCGGGGCTGCCCGGGCCATGCTGGCTGATCTTGGGTGGAAGGCTGGCAGTGACGGCATTCTGCAAAGGGATGGAGAGCGGTTTTCCATCCTGCTCAGGACTTATCCGGACCGGCCGGAGCTTCCACTGATTGCCGCAGCACTGCAAGATCAGTGGGGTGATATCGGAGTTGATCTTGATGTCAGCGTTGCCAACTACTCGGAAATACCGGCAGGACATCAAGACGGCACATTGCATGTTGCACTCTATGCCCGCAACTATGGTCTAACACCCGATCCTATCGGAACGGTGCTGGCGGATTTCGGCAGCGGAGGAGGTGACTGGGGAGCAATGGGGTGGGACAATGCTGTGGTTGCCAAGGCCCTTGAGACGATATCCGCGACCAGAGACAAGGCGGTCCGGAATGAGAGTATCCAGAAGGTGGTTCATGCCCTGCACTCCGAACTGCCAGTGATTCCGATTGTTTGGTACCAGCATACGGTTGCGGTTGCGGATGGGCTGGAAAATGTCGCTATCGATCCTTTGGAGCGGTCCTACGGTCTCAGCATCATTTCATGGGAGAACTGACGACAGTATCGACACGGTGATTTCGGTTATTCTGGCGCGGGGGCTGCAAGCCTTAATCGTGGCCCTAGTCGTTGGCATATTCAGCTTCGTGATGATGAAGGCACTGCCCGGCGATGCAGCATACCGCATCGCCGCGGGGCGCTATGGCTATGACATGATGGATGCTGCGTCGGCCGAGATCGTCCGCGCAGAACTCGGGCTGGACCAGCCCTGGCTGGTGCAACTTGCAGACTGGATTTCAACACTTGCGAGGTTCGACTTGGGCAATTCGCTTGTGTACGGTACGCCGGTTATCGATAACATCACGGTCCAACTGGGCTATTCCCTGCTTCTGGCAGCAGGTGCCGTCCTGACATCGCTTCTAATTGCCCTGCCGGTGGGTATCGCCGCAGGTCTACGCCCTGGTGGCCTGATGGACAGGGCAAGTCTTGGCTTGTCGGTCCTTCTGCGTGCGATTCCATTCTTTGCACTTGGAATTCTGCTTATCCTGGTGTTTGCAATTCGGCTGGATTTACTGCCTGTCGCAGGCTTTCGCGGTTTCAAGTATCTTGTACTGCCTTCTCTAACGCTCGGTCTTGGTCTCGCTGCGGTATCGAATCGGGTTGTGCGCGATGCCGTCGCAGATGCAATGTCAGCCGAATGGAGGATTTTTGCACGCACCAAGGGACTCTCGGCCCAGTTTACGATGTTTCGACATGTACTTCGCAATGCGGCACTGCCGGTGGTGGCTTATGTGGGGGTTCAGCTGGCCTTGCTGATTGAAGGCGTGGTGATTGTGGAAACGGTCTTCGCGTGGCCTGGTATTGGCCATGCATTGGTCCATGCAATTTTTTCCCGCGACATTGCAATGGTGCAGGGTACGGCGCTGACCCTTGGACTGCTGTATGTGGCACTCAACCTTTCCATTGATTTGGCCTGTCGGGGTATCGACCCCAGAACCAGAGCAGCAGGACAGATGGGTTCAGGCCCTTGAATAGAATCCTTCCATCTCCGCAGTCAGGGAGGTCAACGCACAATGGAGGAAGAATCACGGGATTAACATTGCTCAGCCTGCTGAGCCTGGCGGCACTTCACCTAGGCCGAGATATGGCTGCACGACTCCTATCCGGCGCGCAGCTCTCATTGTTCCTGGCTGGAATTTCGACCATAACCGCGGCCTTGCCCGGAACCATTCTGGGTATCGTGGCGGCTTGGCTTGGTGGGTGGCCAGACCGTATCCTTACCGCATTTGCCGATGCAGTGCTTGCGCTTCCCGGACTTCTCCTGGTGTTGATGCTCGTTGCAATTGCACCGGGGTCCTGGTTGGCACTCTATGTTGGGATTTCCCTCACACTCTGGGTTGAATACTTTCGTTATACTCGGCAGCGGGCCCGCATTGTTCTGGCTGAACCGGCTGTGGAGGCATCACAGCTCTTGGGCTTTCGACCCGGCATGATCGTGCTTCGGCATCTGATGCCGGAAATCGGCCCGGGACTTCTGACCATTGCTGCTTTCGGTGCCGCAACTGCTGTGACGGCTGTCGCTGCATTGGGCTTTATCAGCGTGGGAATCCAGCCCCCAACTGCGGAATGGGGCGTGATGATGACGGAATTGCTGCCCTACTGGCGCGAGTCACCGTTCTTGATTCTCCAGCCAGTTGCCTGCCTGTTCATAACCGTCCTGGCCTTGCATCTCTCAGTCGGTGGAGGAGTGCGGCCATGACGATTTCAGACCGAGCATTGATCTCGGTTGAGGCACTCAGTGTCTTTGCGGGACAGGAGCCTCTACTCGGTCCGATTGACTTCCGCATTCATGAAAGAGAAACACTTGTCATGATTGGCGAAACTGGTGCCGGAAAGAGTCTGGCAGTACAGGCGATTTTAGGAATACTGCACGGAAGCCTGCGGGCAGAGGGACGAATCACAATGAATGGCGAACGCCTCGATTCTTTAACAAGTAGTGCCCGTGCTGCCCTATGGGGAAGAAAAATGGCGACGCTTCCCCAGGAACCCTGGCGTGCGCTTGATCCGCTCATGCGATCATATCCACAGGTGAATGAGGGACACCGTTTGGTTTGTGGGCTGCCCAGGCAAGCTGCAAGGACTGCAACAGATCGTGCATTTGGCTCTCTCGGCCTGCATGGTGCCGAGCGGCACTTGCCGGGAATGCTTTCTGGAGGAATGGCCCAACGTGTTGCATTCGCTGCCGCGACCACTGCAGGTGCCCCGATCCTGCTCGCAGACGAACCAACGAAAGGTCTCGACACTGAACGCCATTCAGCGGTTGTCTCTTTGCTGGCACGGGTTCCCGAGTCCGGCGGAGCATTGATCGTGATTACACATGATATCGCCGTTGCACGCCGTCTCGGTGGCGAGGTTCTCATTCTCAAGGATGGTCGTATGGTGGAACACGGACCGACCCGCGTGGTTCTTGTTTCTCCAAAGGCGGCTTATACGAAATCTCTGTTCAATGCCGATCCGGCATGTTGGCCATGCGCTAAGCCGTTCCGCTCAGGCGATTCGGTTCTCATGGCGGACTCTCTGTGCATAGAGCGTGGTGGCCGTATACTGATCGATAGCTTCTCCTTGAGTCTCCATGCGGGCGAGCGTGTCGCAATCACGGGACCCAGCGGCGGAGGAAAAACAACGTTGCTCGATACACTCGCAGGGATCTTGCAGCCTGCCAGAGGAAGGGTTCGACGTGCAGCTCACCTCAGGCCTACGGACATCCAGAAACTCTACCAGGACCCTCCAGCTGCATTTCCTCCCCGAATAAATCTGTCTTGTTCCCTACTTGATGTTGCCCGGAAGCATGAAGTGGACAGTGCGCGTGTCGCCAATCTGTTAAGCCAGCTCGGGATACATCCAGCGCTCCTTGAGCGTCGGCCGGATGAAGTTTCGGGAGGCGAACTACAACGCATTTCAATTGCACGTGCACTAATCGTCGCTCCGAAAATTCTACTTGCAGACGAACCCACTTCCCGTCTCGACTTAATCACGCAGCAGAATACGATGAAACTTCTGGCGGACATTGCGAATGACGAAAAGATTGCCATTCTCCTGGTCACGCACGATACCGCCATGGCGAAAGTCTGGGCTAATCGATGCATTTCACTCAGTGCTCCAAAAGCACCGACTTTATCCTCCGGAGATGGTGAACCTGCAATGGTCCCATCCCGGACTCAATGAATCCAACCTTGAAGAACCGCGAGTCCATCTTGCAATGGAAGCCATGAAGCATGACACCTACACTCGTTCATCGGGAAACCTTTGCGCATGATCATGCCGTCTGGAGGCTAGGCATGTTGAAAAAATGTCTTCAACGAAGAAGCATCCTTTATTGCGGGTGGGTTCGAGTGAGTTGCGGGGCACTCGCATCGTGTATCGTCTGTACTGCGAAAAATTCGCAGTACAGAGCAGTTTCAGAATGAGTTTGGTCGGGCATTTGGGCCTGCGGCCGGTAAGTGGCGGCTGCCGGAGATGCGTGTCGAGGCACTTTGACTTCAATGCAGAACCTGAATTCAATGACAGGCTTGCCTT
>JAPYNK010000123.1 GCA_028285825.1 Arenicellales bacterium
GATAATGCTTGTCAAAATAGTCATGAATCGACTGCTCCAGGTCTTCATCGGGGGGCGGCTTTTCAATCTCTTCGCGGGGGTCTTGCTTTCCCCGGTCCTCCATCATCTTGTGAATATCCGTGCAGGATGTGACCGCTCGACCAATGAGATCGCCCAGATGGGACTCGAGCAACGCCTGTCCCCTCTCGCCTCGTTCCCTTGAATTGGCATCCAAGATCAGGGTCTTCGTATTGAGTACAACAAAACCAAGCCCGGTCAAGCCGATGTCATCCGCGGTGTCCTCGGTGATTTCTTTCGGGAGAGCGGTACCCTTGTCACGCTGCAGGGACCGGTAGCCCGGATCTCCCGGCGCAACCCAGGACCACTCCAGTTCATCATTGGATCCTTCAGACTCTTCCGCTTCGGGCACCCGCATCAGCTCCGGTATTTCATCGAGAATGGCAGCCACCGCCATCATGTCGTCCAGAACCGGGAAATGCACGTTGCAAAACAGAATCGACTCACCGTCAGAATTGCGAAATTCCGGCATTGCGCACTCTGTCTCCATGATCACATCACTCGCCCAGAAGGACGACAGCAACAGCGGCAGTTCATGCCGAACTTGTTCTCGCGAACGGATCGACTGTGCTACCCGCCCTACATCATCTTCGTGACAATCCAGAAAGTCGCTCAACATCCTCCGTGAAAAGTGCAGGGGACCTCCGGTCAGATAATGTTGCCTGTTGATGCTGACCACCCGAGCTGCCAGACAATCCCACGTGACCAGTTCTCTCGTTGCGCTCTTTTCCTGAACCACGACTGTTCTGCCGTCACCGAGCAGATCCTTCAACTTCATGCTTTTACCGGGGTTTACTTCCAAAACCTCATAAAGGGAAGGCATGGAATCCCTGAGTGCCTCCAGATAGCGCCGCCCTGGAGCCGACTCTTTCCATCCACGTCTTTTCAGGTATTCCTGAATGACGTTCACCACGCCTTCCTCCGTCTCGAACCAAGTGGTAAAGAAGTCTTCCAGAATGAATATCTCCAGCAAGTTCCAGGCGGACCCCATTGATTCGGGAATCTCTCGTTCGGGAATGTCGAACTGTTCGGCAACCGGCATAAGATGCGCAAGGTATACATTGATCTTAAACCGATGCCATTCCGGTCTGTCCATCCATTTCAGGAGATTTGCAATCGCCTGGTTTGAACTACCCTTTGCCATTGGAATCAAAAATAATCGAGGATGGAAAACAATCTTCGGGTTATCCGGCCGCCAAATCGAATCTGCCGACTTTCTTCATGGGTTTCAAAATCGCCTAAATGGTCCTGTTCAGCCCATTCCCGCACCAGCAAAAAAGTTCCCTGTAGACTTCGAGGTCAACAGACTTCGACCATTCCCTTGACAATGATGGTTCAGCAAGAGGAGTGGAGGAAGGGCTGTTGATTCACGAAGTCAAATTCTACTCGTATTTATGAACCGGCTTATGCTGATTATGTCCACCTGCTATTTCTGAGGTGCAATACCCCGGCCAAGACGAGTGCCGCATATCGTGAAAAGACATGCTCAACCAGAAAACGCAACACTCTGAAGTGCCGGGACTAATCCTGGGCAATTGGGAGACGGACTTTCGACGACATCAGTCGATCATTCCGTCTCGTCAAGAAATTTTCGTGGAGACCAGACTACAACCTGTCCGTATCGCGGCTCGGTAAAATCGTTTTTATTGCCGGTAATCAGGATGGCATCACCGGCCGTTGCCGTTGCCAGATAAACCTCGTCACTCGAGTCGCGCAGTCCGAACTTCAAGTTCGCCGGCTCAACAACGATAGCCAAATTCTCGATATCTCTATACAATGTTTTCAATATGCTGAAGAAAGGATATGACCTGTTTCGATCAATCACATTCATATATTCGAACAGAATTTGTTGGGATACCACGATTTCATGTTGTCTTATAGATTTTGTGACAGCTTTCCGGCAAGTACCGTCGGTTCGGCCTGCTGAAACCAAGACATTACAGTCCAATACCACTCTCATTCTTTGTCAGCACGTTGCTCCCGGCGGTATGCCTTGATATCCGCGATCACCTCTTGCATGATTTCCTCCTCGGAGCGACCCATATCTTCAGGACATACGGGCAATTCCCCTAATAGCACATCAAGTTTTTGTGCAATGGCTTCCCGGTCTACCACCTCCTTGATCCTAAGCAGAATTCCGTCCTGGACCTGGACGGCCTCCATGACATCGCCCTCTTTAAGATTGATGCTCTTGCGCAGCTTTGCCGGAATGGTGACCTGATACTTCGGCTTTACCGTTACCAAATTCATGGAATTCCTGAATGATTCATGTTGGAAAGTTGTAATTTTAAACCAAAAACTGCGATAACGGCAAGTTCTGCGTCATGCAAGAGGCTTTTGCGTTGGAACAGGGTAAATCTCCGTTATGCCGTAGACCCTTAAGCTACACAAGGATAGCGCCAGTTTCTAACGAGCAGGCGCATGTGCCCCTTTGTCCGCGTGAAGGATTGTGCGCTGAATCTGCTCGTAACAGTTCGACCAGGGAATAATCGAGCACTTTCAGTATGAAAAAGAGAATACTGTTATCGGCTCGATCCGCCTGTCGATCCCGCCGTCATGATTTCGATACTGTCGGGCTGGAACAGCAATGTCCGGCCCAAGCATGTGCCGGCATCCCGATGCAAAACCGGAATACGGAACCGGTTTCTGGATTGACTGCAAACTACGGTAACCGTTCGACTCGAATCCAGATTATTTGCCCCTCCACAGAATCCAGTGCTTCAGCTTTCTCAACCGCCCTCATCAAATTCCTCTCTCGAGTATTCTGAGTCATCAGTATAACCGTGACCAGTTCATCCGGCTGACCATGCCCCTTCTGCAATATGGAATCAATGCTGATTCCGTTTTCGCCGAAGATCGAGGAGATTGCTGCCAGTACTCCTGGCCGATTTACCGCCTGCATGCGCAAGTAGTAAGAGGTTTCAATCTGAGTGATATCCAGTATCGGGAGGTTAATTAACGAGTCGGCCTGAAAAGCCAGATGCGGAACACGATTTTGCGGATCAGTGGTAAACGCCCTGACCACATCAATCAGGTCGGCCACCACTGCCGATGCAGTCGGCTCTGATCCAGCTCCGGGCCCGTAGAACATGGACTGACCCACAGCATCCGCCTGGATCAATACCGCATTCATGACGCCCGAAACGCTGGCGATCAAATTCCGTTTGGGTATCAATGCCGGATGCACCCGAAGCTCCAGACCATCCCCTGTACGCCGGGATATTCCAAGATGCTTCATCCTGAAACCCAATTCGTTCGCATACTCAATATCCGTTCTCTGGACGTGTTCAATGCCCTCGATATACACCGACTCGGAACGTAATGGAATGCCAAATGCAATCGATGCCAGGATTGTCAGCTTGTGTGCGGCATCCACACCCCCGATATCAAAACCGGGATCCGCCTCCGCGTATCCCAGCTCCTGTGCTTCCAGATCTCATTGCCTTGACCCGCTATGAGTGACTTGTTCGCCGTCACCACATGCTTTCCATTCTCAAGCGCTTGCATAACCGCATCAAACACATCACCGCCACCGCCAATCAATTCGACAATCACCTGAATATCCGGATTGTTTACGATATCCATCATGCGATCGGTCAGCACCATACCGTGCGTGTCAATATTGCGCTTCTTGTCAAGATCCTTGACCGCAACGGCAACCACTTTGAGCTCTCTCCCCGCCCGTCTTGATATTTCCTCCATGTTTCGTTTCAGCACGGTCAACGTACCGCCACCCACGGTGCCAAACCCCAGCAAGCCAATCTTTACCGCTTTCACTTTACTTGATTCAAACTTGTTACACTCAGGCACCGGATTTTATCCTGAATAAATTGGCTTATGAAACTTCATCTTGACAAGTCAACCCCCCCAAACCGCATTCAATCCTGCACCGGAAGCGAGAGCGGTTTCGTGATCAGGATTGACGGCCAACCCCATGCATCCAGTCTGATCATCACCCCCGACAGGCTGATCAACTGGGAGGTCAGCAGCCTTTGCGATATCCGCTCCGAAGATTTCAAGATGATGGCCGGCTTCAACCCTGAAGTCGTGATTTTGGGGACCGGTCGCAGTCAGGTGTTTCCTGAGCCGAAAATCCACTTACCGCTTATTGACGCCGGTATCGGACTTGAAGTCATGGATACCCAGGCCGCATGCAGAACTTACAGCATCCTGCTGTCCGACGATCGGATAGTTATTGCCGCATTAATTCTGTAAGCTGGCTTAAGCCTGATATCCGAAGATATGATGCAATAACATTCTGAAAGCGCAGCAAACAAGCCCATACCTCCGTCAATGCTGTTTCATGAGGCCGGTTCCAAAATCCCAGCTTGCAAGTTCAACCTGAAGTTATGCTGAACAGGCTATCGCAATGGAATTTCGCCAACATCTTGGGCCTGTATATAATTTGTCGCAAAACCGACTCAATGCAAATCCTGGATCAATTCTATGAAACGAGTGCTCTTGGCGGCTTCAGTTTTTCTGGGCGTTAGTGCCGCGATCGTTCTGGCTACAAGCCAAACCCAAACCATCGCCTCTTCACAAGACCCCCAGACAACCGGTTCTCTAAAAGTTGCAACCTTCGCAGGCGGATGTTTCTGGTGTCTGGAATCGACATTTGAAAAAGTCGACGGTGTGACGGAGGTAATCTCCGGATTCAGTGGTGGCAGTACCACGAGTCCAGAGTACAAGGATGTCGTCAGGGGCAATACCGGCCATGCAGAAACTGTGCAAATCTACTTCGACCCGGAATCCATCTCATACGATCGACTGCTTGATCATTTCTGGCGTGAAATCGACCCGACCGATGCAAACGGACAGTTTGTCGATCGTGGAAGTGCCTACCGTCCTGCGATTTTCTATCATGACCAAAGCCAGAAAGCCGCTGCCGAGAAATCACGAGACGAGATTGCGAGTTCCGATCGTTTTGACAAGCCTATAGTTGTCGAACTGCTTCAATTCAAGGAATTCTGGGAAGCA
>JAPYNK010000124.1 GCA_028285825.1 Arenicellales bacterium
GCCTCCCATCCTTCTGGGAGGAATCCCCTGATCCGGTTATAAAGACCATTCAGTCTGTCCTTCCAGTCTTCAACCCGCCTTCGGATTTCCGCCGGATTAATGTGTTCGTTGGTTACATCGTCAAGTGCTGCATCCATGGGGGTTGCTCCAGTGTATGCCTGATCCCTTTTTACATGTCGGATATCAGGTCGATATTTACCATAGCTGTGACTATTATACCCTTTTCGATCTACGGTCGTTATCACCAGACCCGCAAATACTTAAAATGATAATCACTCCTATAGGTTTGTTTCCGGGGAATGTCGCCGATTTGTCAATAGAGGATGGCTTGAAGACTATGTATTTCAACAGATAAGATCATTGAAAGACAGCTATCCGCAGATTAATGATGTTGCTCGGAATATTGAAGTAAAAAGCAGTCGGAATAACCAAGCTTGAAACCAAGAACGAACTGGATGCTTTAGCGATTGTGAACAACGGGATGTGGGTTTTTGAGTGTAAAACACGCACATATGGAAATTCTTCCACTCATGGGGAAGAAATGATCTATAAGTTGGCTGGTATCATGAGAAACATGGGGGTATACGTACTCGCGGATGTGTCGTTTCCTTCAATGCTTTACGTGATATCGAGAAATCCCGGGCAGATTTACTAAATATTGATGTTGTTGATGGCAGAAACCTGAGAAAAAATAGTTTCCATAGCAAGTTGGTTCAGATATTTGGATTGAAAGGATAGTATCAATCAGGCGCCAATCGAAAACCCTGATCCATTTGGGATGTGTACGACTGTTTTTGTGGGGCAGGCTTAATTTTGACCTAGGCGAGATTGCCGCAATGTGCCGACCCGAAAGTCTTGAAGCCGTTCGCTTCCCGCATACTACCAGAAGGCGATGGTCGGATTTACCCGTTGCCGGTGAAAAAGTGCCACATCAAGTTTGAGACGGCTTTCAGCCAGTGTTACCCATGCGGTTCTAGGCACACGATCGGACTTATCCCCTGTTCCCTGTTGCCCGGCACAGTTGCCGAGCAGTCCTGATGACTGATGTTGGTGCCAGTACCAGACTGGTAACAAAGAAGACTATAGCCAGACTGGAGGTGATTCGGGTCAGAAAATTCGCCGAACCTCTTGCCCCAAACAGGGTTTCTGAAGATCCACCGCCAAATGCGGCACCCATGTCAGCACCTTTGCCCTGTTGCAGCAGGACCAGGACGATGATGGTCAATGCAACCACCAGATGAAAGACTAGAAGTAAGTTCGATAGCATATTTATACGTTCAGTTTGTGCTTGTCCGGTTAAGCCGATCTGCAAATGCCGAGAAATTCTTCAGCATTTAATGATGCACTCCCGATCAACCCACCGTCAATATCCGGGCAGCCGAGAAGATTGCCTGCATTACTTTCTTTCATACTGCCGCCGTACAGGATGCGGCAGGTTTTTGCTGTCTCATGGTGCCGTGAGCCGAGTTGTTCCCTTATGAATGAATGCATGGCCTGTGCCTGTTCAGGGGTAGCAGTGAGGCCTGTCCCAATTGCCCATACCGGTTCGTAAGCGATGGTTATGTTTTTGACTGAACCAACGCCGATTTCATCAATCACCGATTGTAACTGTCCCTGAACGACAGATGCTTCTTGACCTGCCTTTCGTTCATCCTCGGTTTCACCAACACAGATGATGGGCTTGAGATCATTTTCAAGAGCCTGTTTTGTCTTTTTACTGACTGAGTGGCTGGTTTCTCCGAATAAAGCGCGTCTTTCCGAGTGACCAATAATCACCCATTCGCATCCGGAATCCTTGAGCATTCCAGCCGAAACCTGCCCAGTATACGCGCCATCGTCATGCATGTCCAAGTCCTGGGCACCCAAGCTGCATGCACTGCCCGCAATCATTTGTCGAACCTCTTCAAGCAGTGTAAATGGAGGGCAAAGGGCTACATCAATATTTCCGAGACTTTGCATTTCATTGGCAATCGTCGTGCAGAGTTTACTTGCCATGACCTTGCGGCCATTCATTTTCCAGTTTCCGATGATGATTTTTTTACGCATGCCAAGCAGTGATTGCAGATTAATCCGGAGACTTTTCGTTCAAGGCAATGGGACTGTGCTGAAAGTGCCGAATGATACTCAAAACCGGACTCAAAAGGAAATGCAAATTGACCAGAAGTTTTTTCCGGAGAATATTTTTTGCATGATTTGCCGAGTCGTCAGCGATATGACCATGACAGGAGATTCTTGATGATGGCCGCGGCTAATCAGGCTGGATTTCGTTTTTCACCGAAGGGGAAAAATCGTTGACCATGAAGTTCCAATAATGGAGATCATGATTTTCAGGGAATGGGTTATCCAGGGCCAATCGCAGCATTGCAGATTCTGGATTGATCGGATCTGTCTGTTCTGGATCCCGACAAATCGACGCCGCTCCAGTGAAGTCAAGTCAAAGATCAAGTTCAAGCCAAACCGGCAAGTGATCCGAGCCTCTTGCCTTGTCATTAACCCAGCAGGACTTGATTCCATCTCGCAGGTTTGCACTCACAAAGCAATAATCCATGCGCACATTCTCGGTGAGGGTGTAAGAGGTTTGGCCTGACATCAGGTCCTTGCCAACATGGGTCCATGCATCAACAAAGCCATCCTCGCTGATTACATGTCCGCCGTAATCGCACAAGGGACCAACGATCATTTCATATTCCGGCTGATCAGGCGCAAAATTAAAATCGCCAAGCAGGATTGCCTTGTCTGCTACAGGTCGATCGGGTACGTCGATCTCGAGATTTAATCCTGAATTTTCAAAAGACAGGGGAAATCCTTCGCCGAGAGCATCGCGATGAATTTTCAAGATGCGATTGATTTGCCTTTTTCGGGTCTGGCTGGAAAGATGGGTCAAGTGCAGGGAATAAATCCGAAGAGGCACGTCCTCAACCTGCAGGGTTGCTTCCAGTGCGGTTCTCTGGATGCTCAAGGGCTGGCCGATGCTGCTTCGTTTCGGCAGCAAGTGGTTGCGAGTATACACAATCGGATATTTGCTCAAAATCATGTTTCCAAACTGTCGACGTCGATTTTCCTGTGGAGTGCTGTGCTGAATATGGAGATCGACACCCGCACCATAGACCCAGTAGTGATCCTGAAAGCACTCGGCAAAAAATGCTGCTTGATCGGTGTTCTGGCTACGAGTCCAGAATCGTTCAACTTCCTGCAGGGCGATGATATCCGCTCCATCCATTTCTTGGGCAATCCGTTCAAGATCGAATTTGCGGTCTTTGCCAAAGCCATACTGGATGTTGTAGGTCACTGTCTTCATCTGGAATCTCTCGCAGGTTTAGCCGATACGCCGATCATTAAGAACGGTGACCCGGTGCATGCGGCGATACTGGGGCAGATAATCGTTCACCGCATAGTGTTGAGTAATCCGGTTATCCCACATGACCAGATCGCCCGCATTCCAGCGGTGCCGGAACTGAAATTCGGGCTGATTAATGTGGTCAAACAGAAAGTGCAGGAGCCGATTGCTGTCCGGCTTGGAATATCCGTAAACGTGCATGGTAAAACCCTCATTCACATACAGGTATTTCTGTCTGGTAATCGGATGCACTTGAACGATAGGGTGCAGGGCGGAACCTTGCTCGAACATGCGTTGATCCATGGCTTTACTGTCCCTGTCTTCGCCCATGAAACTATTTCTGAAAGATCCCGGATCATGGATTGCTTCAAGGTTTGCCAATTCTTCCTTCACCGAATCAGGGAGTTTCTCATAAGCAGCATACATGCTGGCCCAGAGAGTATCGCCACCACATTCAGGAATGACTTTGGAATACAGTATTGATGCAAAAGGCGGGTTTTCCCTGTAGGTAAGGTCAGTATGCCATTCATGCGTGTCGGGGCGGCGGTCTTCATCATACTCCAGCAAGGTAATTTCTGGCAGTCCATCAACATGGGGATAGGTATGATGGGGCCGGTCAATATCTCCGAACTGTTTGGCAAATTGAAGCTGTAGTGATGCACTTATTTCTTGTCCGGGAATCACCATGACAAGATGATCAATAAGTATCCGATAGAGTTGATCGCAGAGCATTGGGGTCAGTTCCCCGGAGAGATCGATGCCGGTAATTTTGGCTCCGATGCTTGGAGTGATTTTTCTGACTTGCATATTGATAATTTCGGCTGATTACGGATTCAGTGAGAGAGGTGTAAGAGCTTTTGTTCAGAGGCTTCGTGAAGAAAATATAGTATCACTACTTCAAATTGACAGCGATGGTGATTTCGAATACGACTGATCAATCACAATGACCGTTTTTTTTCGTGCACCCTTTCAAATGCCTGAAATCGACAGCACCTGGATCTTTCGGACACATGTTGCACCAATGAATCCTGAATGGAATGGCGGTGGATTTGACGAATGCGCAAACAGGCAGAGAAAAGGGAAATTGGGATATGCCTTGCAGCAACTTGAAATCTCGGTTCTCTAGGGGCTCTGCCCTGGTTCAATTCAGCATATGGATGAATATTGCTCATTGATTGAAATGAGTGCGTGAGTTAGTATCAAAACGCAAAAACTGGCATTTAGTGCTGATTGAGGATAACCATTGACTGGCTGGACAATTTATGGATCAACCCAACCTAAGGACCCTGTCACGGAGAATTCAAAGCCGGGAAATCAAGGTCCTGTCTCTGCTATCGGATGCCCTTGAGCGCACCAGATTGTGTCAGCACACATTTACTGGAATTGATGAAAGATCTCTGGATCAGGCAGAAATCATTGATCAGCAGCTTGCCGCCAACCAGTCTATACCTGTTCTTTCAGGTATTCCCATTACCATCAAGGATCTGTTTGATATACAGGGTCAGCTGACTTTGGCGGGTTCTGTCGTGCTCAAGCATTATGTCAGACCGGCTTCGTCAGACTGTGACGTGCTAAAGCCCCTGCGCAAATCCGGCCTGCTATTTCTGGCACGCACCAACATGAGCGAGTTTGCTTTCTCGGGCCTGGGAATCAATTCGCACTATGGGACTCCAGAGTGTATCTGGGATCGGACGGAGGGACGCATTCCGGGCGGATCATCTTCCGGCAGCGCAGTCAGCGTTGCTGAAGGAATTGCTCCTGTTTCGATGGGCACGGACACTGCCGGATCTTGCCGGATCCCAGCCGCCTTTAATTCAGTGGTTGGCGTCAAGCCCAGTTATGGAAGGTTTTCATTGCAGGGCATCTTTCCATTGTCATGTTCCTCTGACGCGCCAGGTCCAATTGGCGTGGATGTCGATAGTTGCCATATCATTGATCAGGTCATTAGCGGAGATTGGGATGGTCATGGTGAAATCCCTGCAATCAAGCCAGTCGGGATTCGCGATCTTCGGCTGATAATTCCAGATTCTGTAGTGCTTCATGACCTGGATTGTGAAGTTGAGAACTGTTTTGAACGAGCGGTAAAGGCACTGAGTGATGCGGGTGCATGTATCCAGAAGTCTCCTGCCCCCGTGATTGATGAATGTGCAGACTTATTTCTGAATCGGGCAATTGCCGGTTATGAAGCCTACACATTGCACAAGGATATGATGCAAAGCCATGCTGACGAATACGATCCAAATGTATTGTCCCGAATATCTTCCTATCAAGAAGTCTCAGCATCTGAGCAGCAAGCACGCTATGCAGCCAAGCGCAGACTTGTTCGGGATTTTAACGAACTGATGCGCCAGGGCAAATTCGATGCCATGATCAGTCCGACAGTGAGTTGCATTCCACCCAAAATCGCACATGCCCTGGAAGCATCAAATACCAAATCGGTCAATCTTCGATGTTTGCGCAATACAGCCATTGCCAATAACTTTGATGGATGCTCAATGAGTCTGCCTTGTAGCGACCATGGGTCCGCACCGGTCGGATTGATGATTTCTTCAACCAATGGCAAAGATGCCCGCCTCTACGAAATTGGCTGTGCGGTTGAGGGTATACTGAATCAGATCCGGGCGACTGGTTAGTGCTTGCCGGAATTCTCGAACAGCAGCCATTCATCATCAATGCAATCCATGATTGACACAAGTGCCGAGTTGCCCATCTCCATCGCTGAGCGCGTGGAGCGATTCCTGTCACACAACTCCATTGAACTCACGGATTCGGCAAGATGGGTAATTGGCATGAGCGATTTCGTGGCCAAAGTTGCTCAAAGTCAGCAGGACTGGTTCGTTTCGGTCATGAATGACGGCAGCCTGGATGAACATTCCGCTGATTGGGGTCTGTCGGATGAGCTTGCTCGGCTGGTCGGTGATGTCCAGGAGATGGACGAACTCAAGCAAATCCTGAGAAAGTTGCGTGACCGAAGGCAATGCTGGGTGGTCTGGCGCCATGTTCTGGGTCTGGCTTCGTTTGAAGAGACTACAGCCTCGGTGACTTCAATGGCGGACACCCTGATAAGTGCGGCTCTCGGGGTTGTCGAAAGCTGGGAGCGTAAACGTCAGGGCATACCGATTGGAGAGAAATCGGGCAAAGAACAGCGCATGGTTGTTTTCGGGCTGGGAAAACTGGGTGGTCAAGAGCTCAATCTCTCTTCGGATGTCGATCTCATTTTTGCATTTACCGAGCCGGGCAAGACCTCATCAGGACAGAACAGCCAGAATTTCTTTATCCGGGTCGGGCAACGCCTTATCGATGCATTGCATACAGTCACCCGGGACGGATTCGTGTTTCGGGTAGACATGAGACTCCGGGCTTATGGGACCAGCGGGCCTCTGGCCATGCATTTCCCAGCTATGCGCAGGTATCTCGAAACCGAAGGCAGGGACTGGGAACGCTATGCATATATCAAAGCCAGGCCGATTGCCGGAGACATCAAGGCAGGCAAGGAATTCCTCAAGTCAGTACAGCCGTTCGTCTACCGTCAATACATGGATTTTGGTTCGATCGAATCCATGCGGGATATCAAGGCGCTTCAGGATAACCGACGGGATGCCGATGACATCAAGCTTGGAGTAGGGGGGATACGTGATGCAGAGTTTTCGGTTCAGGTGCAGCAGCTCATTCGAGCCGGACGTCAGCCGTCTTTGCGGGTACCTGCATTTCTGGATGCACTGGCCGAACTGGGTAAACTCGAACTATTCGATGAAGAAACCGTGGATCAGCTTGAACAAGCCTATCGCTTTTTCAGGCATACCGAGCACAGCATTCAGGCAGAAGCGGATCGGCAGACACAACGGTTGCCGGCCAATGATATCGGTCGACTGAGATTAGCCATCTCTCACGGCCACGGCAATTATGAGCAATATATTGCGGAACTGGGTCGACATCGCTCGAATGTCGAGGTTATTTTTGATCATCTGCTGGTGATTGATGGGCCTGAAGTCAGTGAAAATCTCTGGGAGAGTCGCGACAATCCCGATGTGTTCCAGAGGGCAGGATTCGAGAATCCGGAAAAAACCCTGCAAGAACTGGAACGTCTCGCAACCGCCAGAGATCGTCAATCTGTCAGTGAGTCGGCACGTACCCGTCTGAATCAGTTGATGCCCCGGTTTCTTGATGCAGTTGCTCACAGCACAGAGCCGGATAACAAGATTGTCCATCTGCTCCCGATTCTTCGTGATGTCCTGGGTCGATCAACCTATCTGGCATTTCTTCGGGACAATCCATCTGCCATGCAGCGCTTGATCCGCTTGGCCGGGAACAGCAAATGGCTGGCAGAGCAGTTTCGCATGCGCCCCATGTTCATTGACATGCTACATGATGCATCTATTTCTGTTCTGGCCAACCCCCCGCCAGAGCGGCAGGAATTAATTGAAGCCCTCGGAGAGCGACTGAAACCCGATCTCGACGAAGAAATGGTGCTGAACGAACTGCGCGAATTCAAGGAGCGACATGTCTTTCATGTCGTGCTTGGGCAATCTTTGGGTGTGCTTCCATTGATGCTGGCCAGTGACTATCTGACCTTTCTGGCGGAAGCGATGTTGGAGCACGCCTTGAAAATGTCCTGGCAAAGCTTGCGTGAGCGTTATGCCAGTGAGCTGTCCAGTTCCACGGATGCCTTTGTCGTCGTAGGCTATGGAAAACTAGGCGGAATTGAGCTGTCCCCGAGTTCCGATCTGGATTTGGTATTTATTCATGACATGTCCAATGAGGCCGTTCCATTCATTCATCGTCTGGTTCGCAGGCTGATGAGCATTTTGACATCACGAACTTATTTTGGCGCCTTGTACGAGATCGACATGCGTCTTCGACCCTCGGGCAAGGCGGGTCCAATGGTTACCAGCCTGCCTGGTTTTGAGCATTATCAGAATCAGGAAGCAGAAGTATGGGAACATCAATCTCTGGTCAGGGCTCGGGCAGTGGCAGGTGATGTCGAATTGTGCGGGCAATTCGAACAGGTGCGCAGAAAGATACTCTGCAAGGAGCGGGACAGGGATTTCCTTCGTGAGGAAATTCTGAAAATGCGCAATCGGATGGCGAACCATCATGATGCAGATGAGGACCTCAAACTCGGAGTTGGCGGCGTTGTCGATATTGAGTTCATGGTTCAGTACATTGTTCTGGCATTTGCGAATCAGCACCCGGAGTTGACCACGTACTCGGACAACATTCGAATTCTTGAAATAGCAGGTGATTGTGAGGTTCTGGACCGGGACGATGCAGATCAGTTGACCTGGGCTTATACGGCACTGAGGGCCCAAATGCACCAACATATGATGGACATGAGCGATAAGCCTCTCGATGAAGAGATTATGAAGTCCTATCGCGAGACGGTCAATCGCATTTGGGAGCAGATGTTTGATAGTCCGCGTACTGGCAAGCGGGATAAATCGCGCAAACAGCCGGAAGCAAAACAAACTGACTGATTCTTTTGACCCCGTTAGCACAAACCTGTATCGAAAGTTCTCCGATGGCCGGGAGTATATGGAAAGCGTCATTCTTGTTGATTCCATACTATCGTGATTCGATAACGAAATGAGTTCTTTGCCTGATTATGGAAATGCCTTTAGCCTGCTGCGGGAAAATGCAGGAGATGCCTGGAAAGGCTATACCCATCATGCCTTCGTGGAAGGCTTAGGAGATGGCAGTTTGCCGCGGGCAGCCTTTTTGCACTATCTGCGTCAGGACTATATTTTTCTCACTCATTTTTCCCGGGCTTGGGCTCTCGCAGCCGTGAAGGCGGAACATTTTGACGAACTGACGGGTGCCGCTTCGATGGTTCATTCCCTGGTATCGGAGGAAATGCAGCTTCATGTGCGCACATGCCAGGCTGCCGGGATTTCACAGGATGAACTTGCTATGACCCCTGAGCGTCCTGAAAATCTCGCTTATACCCGATATGTTCTGGAATCGGGCTATAGTGGCGACCTTCTTGATCTGCTGACATCGCTGGCACCGTGCGTAATGGGATACGGCGAGATTGGCGCACGGTTACTGAGTGAGGGGTCCGACACCACCTACCAGGACTGGATCAACGCCTATGGAGGCGTTGATTACCAGAATGCCGCAACGTCAGCAGGTGTTCTTCTGGATGGAGCCATTCGTCGACGTCTGGGCTCTGATTTCACTGCGGTGCCGCGATGGCACTCGCTCAAGCTCCGTTTTCAAGCGGCTGTGGAACTAGAGACCGCATTCTGGGAAATGGGCATGATGCCTTGAGCGGCAGGACTGAGCACTTCATGGTGTAGGCTTTTGCCAGTGAGGCCAAAGACTGTATTTGATGGAGTGCTGCGTCATGATCTTTTCGTCACGCCAAATGGCAATCAGAGTTCAAGCAAATGCGGAGACCGGCAGGAAGACTGTCTGCGTATCCGCAGGCGGCATCAATCGCGAAACAGCGAGAACACAAGACAAACCGGACGAGACGGTTTCGGCTCATTTCATGCCATCGGGATATCTGCTCAAAATTTCTTTGATGACATCTCTGGATCTCGGCATGATTCGTTCAATCATGCGAGGTTTTCGCGGTGAGGACCGGTCATGCCGATGCAGTCGCTGCCGACTCATTAGCAGATTGTCATAGCCGGCTCCTCCTGCAATCTCCAGAGTTTTTTCATTGATATCCTGACTGCCCCCAAAGGGAACGGAAAACACATCTTCAACATATGCCCTGGAACACTTCGGCAACCATGGGATGGGTTCATGAATCTCATGTGCCTGTTCTTTATCCGTCAGGGATGACAGCACATAGTGTCTGGAGCCATGATTGACCACGGATAGGATCTTGTGAGATTTTGAGCAAGCTGAGAGGTCTTTCGAGTCTAGATAAGCGGGGTTCCGGGTGATCTCTATCCCGTGTTCATGGAAATACTCATTCAGGCATTCATCAATCAAGACACTGTTGTTTGCAGGATGCTTGCTGAATCGATAGAACATGCCTTCTGTCATCGGCAGTTTGCAAGCGTTCATAAATTCCTGCGTCAGATCATGCTTGATAAGGAACCGGATCCTATCCCTCCAATTAGGCTGGCCTTGTACGACAGATGAGTTGACACATAGAGTTGCGGGTATTTGAGCATCTTCAAGAATCGGAAGGGCATGAATCAACACATTTCGATAGCCGTCGTCGAATGTGATCGTGGCGAGGCCTGCCGGACTTTCCGCTGACAGGAACTCAGGCAGTGAAACAAACCTGAAGATTTCATGCAGTTCACTCAAGTGTCGTTCAAAACTGTTTGGCGACACATTGTGAATGCGGTTGTGGGAAAGGCTGGCGTCATCTGAGACGGAGTGATAGAGAAGCACCAGTCCATGTGATTTCGAGAGGTTTCTTAGCGAGTTTCGATGATTGTTATTCACAATGGTGCATGCAGAAATTGACTGATAGCCGGACAGAAAAAGCAGTCTCGATAAAAACAGGCAGCCTCCACGCCTTATGATACAGCATGCCTGCTACCGTGACAGCACCATTGACCATCGCAGGATTCGTGCAAAGACAGCACTTGCTTCTTGCAGGGGTGCATTGAGGGTGAACGGAAGATTTCTCGCGGCCTAAACGGGAATGCAGGTTTTTAGCCGGTTGCCCATGCTTCTCCGGCACACTGTTATTTTGCCGTGAGAGTTGCTCGCTCATCAGAATTCATTGATTCTGGTTCAGCCAAGACGGAACGATGCCTCTTTTTTTGTGCATCACACGGCGCGAATGCGGTTACAAGCCAGTCTACCCAGTGAACCCCCCTCCAAATTGACTTAATCCACGCCAAAATTACACTTTCATCGCAAAGAGAGCCTTGGCAATGGTCAGGATTGAAAAATGAGTGAGTTCATGCAAGAGGGGAAAGCCGGATCGTCACGTTTTCGCTGGGAGGGAGCCTGTTCTAGCCATGCCAAAAGAGCCACGGAAGCCAGGAATAGGTCCGGTCCTCTTGTAGAGGCTCGTAGAGGAGAAAGCAGCACGTGTATCGTTCATGGAGTGTCAGGCACGGGAAAGAATTGAATACCGGGAAAGACTGAAGATTGGGAAATAATGCCATCAGGGGTTTCTGGACTGATGCAGGAAAGCCAGGGATTTTGTCGTTGAATTCAGTCGAAATTGATGGTTCGGCAGGCACGCTGAGAGAAGTTCCGCAACATGGCCAGTTTCAATGGCTTGAATGGTTCCAAGGCTGGTTAACGGGTACCGGGCAGTTCCGAAACTTGATATACAATACTGACCGTTGCCGACCCAGCTTGACGGATTGCTATGGCAGATATCCTCACAGTTAAGAATCTTCAGGTCGAATTCGACTATCACAACAGTCGAGTTCCGGCAGTCCGGGATATCAGTTTCAGTATACCCAAAGGCCGCACGGTCGCATTAGTCGGTGAATCCGGTTCGGGCAAATCGGTGACTGCGCAAGCGATTATGCAGATTCTGCCAAAAAAAGCACACATTACGCACGGCATGATTCGCTTTGATGATCCCGAGAGCGGAAATTCAACCGAAATTGTCTCTCTTGACCCGATGGACAAGCGGATGCGGAGTATCCGAGGCGGCAGGATATCCATGATTTTTCAGGAACCCATGGTTTCTCTGTCTCCCGTGCATACGGTTGGAAATCAGATATCCGAGGCTGTTCTGCTACACCGTGAGGTTGGCAAGTCCAAAGCCTTGATGCTCTCTGAAGATATGCTTGAACGAGTCGGTTTCCCAGACCCAAGAAGAGCCATCAACACCTATCCATTTGAACTGTCAGGTGGCCTCAGGCAGCGGGCAATGATCGCATGTGCCCTGGTTTGTAGGCCAGCCCTGCTGATTGCGGATGAACCGACCACAGCCCTGGATGTGACCATTCAGGCACAAATTCTCAGGCTCATATCCGATATGCAGCACGAGTTGAATATGGCCGTGCTGTTGATTACCCATGATCTCGGCGTGGTGGCAAACGTTGCTGATGAAGTGGTAGTGATGTACCACGGGCAAATCATGGAGTCCGGGATGATTGAGGATATCTATCGCAATCCCTCGCATCCGTATCTGAAGGCCTTGATGAAGGCGATTCCCCATTTTGACATGCGGCCCGGAGAAAGGCTGACTCCGGTACGACATATCGAATCGTCAGTCGGAGAATTGCTTCGTGTGGATATCGACAGGAAGTTCCAGGAAAACCCGGTTCACCTCGAAGTTCGTGATATCAACAAGTCATTCCGGATCAAGAAAAACCCGATTTTCGGAAAATCGGAAGCGGCTGAGATCAAGGCTGTCTCAGGCATTGGGTTTGATGTCTATCGCGGTGAATGCTTCGGTCTGGTTGGAGAAAGTGGCTGTGGCAAAACCACTCTTTCGAAAATTCTCATGAAGGCGCTCTCTCCGGACAAGGGGAGCATTGTTTACCATGACAACACCACCCGGCAGGGGATTGACGTGCTTGCTCTTGAAGGAGATGAGCTGTTTGCGTTCAGGCGCAAGATGCAGTTTATTTTCCAGGATCCATTCAGTTCGTTGAATCCGAGGATGACCGTGTTCGACATTATTCGTGAACCCTTGTTAATCCACGATATTGGAGATGTTGGTCATCAACGGGAATTTGTCAAGGAGCTGGTTAGGGTGGTCGGATTGGATCCGCGTTTTTTGAACCGTTATCCCCATAGTTTTTCAGGTGGGCAGCGCCAGCGACTGGGAATTGCCCGGGCGCTTGCCCTGAAACCTGATTTCGTAATCTGCGATGAACCGGTTTCGGCTCTGGATGTTTCGATTCAGGCGCAGATTCTCAATCTGCTTAAGGATTTGAGGAAAGAGCTTGGTCTAACCACCATCTTCATTACCCACAATCTGGCGGTTGTGAACTATATCGCTGATCGGGTAGGGGTAATGTGTCGGGGGAGACTGGTTGAAATTGCCAATCGGGATTCTCTGTTTGAAAATCCGGTTCATCCATATACGCAGGCATTGCTGAGTGCTGTTCCGCACCCTGATCTTGCCAAGCCACTGGATTTTGAAAGCACGCTGGAATCCCAGGCCTCTGACCCTTCATCCTGGTCAGTACCGTTCCGTTGCGATGAATCGTCAAGCCTTGAACTGCAAGAGGTCGATCAAGGCCATTGTGTCTTGAGAGAGGCCTGAATTGATGAACAAGCCATCCTCGAAACCAATGACTTTGATTGCGGTAGCCCTGCTCATCGCACAGACTGCAGTAGCCAATGCAGATCTTGAGCCACCTCTTCTTGCCGAGGCTGTGAAATCCGGGGATCTGCCTCCAATGTCAGAACGATTGCCTGAAAATCCCCGGATCATGGAAATCTCAGAAAATGGCATGGGCCATGGACAATACGGTGGAACGATGCGCATGCTTATGGGCAAGGAAAAAGACATTCGACGGATGGTGGTTTTTGGCTATTCCCGTTTGGTCGGATTCAATCTCGATCTGGGCCTGACGGCCGATATTCTCGAGTCGTACGAGGTCCGCGAGGGTCGCGAATTCGTTTTTCGCTTGCGCGAGGGGCATCGCTGGTCTGACGGTCAGCCATTTACCTCGGATGATTTTCGTTTTTACTGGGAGGATGTTGCCAACAACGATGAGTTGTTTCCCTTCGGGCCACCAAAAACTTTTCGCGTGCAAGGTGAACTGCCGACTGTCGAGTTTCCGGATGATTTGACGGTTATCTATCGCTGGAGTCGTCCCAACCCGCATTTTCTGGTTGAGTTGGCCTCACCAAGACCCCTCTTCATTTACATGCCTCGTCACTATCTGGAATCCTTCCATCCAAGGTATGCGGATCGTGATGCCCTCGATGAACAGGCCAATAGTCGTGGCAGTCGAAACTGGTCCGGCTATTTTCTGAAGAAGGCGAGGCAATACAAATTAACAAATCCAGATCTGCCTTCACTGCAACCCTGGGTGAATACCATAAGCCCTCCGGCAGAGCGATATGTATTCAAGAGAAACCCCTATTTCCACAGAGTTGACGAGAACCGTTTGCAGCTGCCCTACATCGATCAGGTTCAGATCAATATTGTTTCAAGCAGCCTGATTCCGGCGAAGACCGGTGCCGGCGAATCCGATCTTCAGGGGCATTATTTGAGGCTCGATAACTTTACGTTTCTGAAAGAAGGAGAAAAACGCAACGGCTACAAGATACTGCTTTGGAAGACTCTCAATGGGGCCCACAAAGCCCTGTACCCCAATCTGAACAGTCGTGATGAAGCATGGCGGAATTTGGTGCGCGATGTTCGTTTCCGGAGAGCTTTATCGCTTGCAGTCAATCGACGTGAAATCAATCGGGTTATCTACTACGGTCTTGCCAATGAAAGCAGCAATACAGTCTTGCCAAGTTCAGCCTTCTACGAAGATGGGATGCAGGCTTGGGCCCGATATGATCCGGAAGAGGCCAATGCCCTGCTGGATTCGCTTGGACTGGATGAACGCAACAAAAAGGGGTTGCGCTTGATGTCGGATAGCCGACCTTTGGAAGTGATTATTCATACGGCAGGGGAGTCGACTGAAGAGACCGATATTCTGGAATTGATCCATGACAGTTTTCTCAAGATCGGAATCAAGGTTTATACCAAGCCCTCGCAGCGCGAGGTTTTTCGGGATCGGATATTTTCCGGTGACGTCATGATGTCAGTTTGGACCGGGCTGGAAAATGCCATGCCAACAGCCGAGATTAGCCCGGGTGAGCTGGCACCGACCCGTCAGGACCAATATCAATGGTCACGCTGGGGACAATTTCATGAAACAGATGGAAAGGCGGGCGATAAGCCAGACCTTGCAAGTGTTCGACAGCTGTACGATCTATATCGGCAATGGTCGGAAATTACGGATTCCGAACAGAGACAGGAAATCTGGCGCGATATGCTGCAAATCTATACTGATGAAGTCTTCAATATCGGAATCGTGAACGCGGTTCCACAGCCAGTAGTCGTTAGCAATACCCTGAGAAACGTGCCAGCTGAGGGACTGTATGCATGGTTTCCGACCTCCTATTTCGGTATTTACTCTCCCGACACGTTCTGGTTCGATGAGTGAGTTTCAGATGATGGCACCTCGGAGGACGGAGCAATGATCGGTTATATTCTGAAAAGGCTGCTGTTCATGATCCCGACCCTGTTCGTGATCAGTGTACTGGTGTTTGTCATTATCCAGTTGCCCCCGGGTGACTACCTGGAAACCTATATAGCCGAACTGCAAAGCCAGGGAGAGTCGGTTGATCCGGATCGAATCCAGTTTTTGAGGGCCGAGTACGGTCTGGACAAGCCGATTCATGAACAGTACCTCGTATGGGCCTCAGGCATGTTGGTCGGGGATTATGGCTATTCCTTCGAATATGGATTGCCGGTCAATGAAGTGATTGGGGATCGTCTGTTTCTGACGATCATTATCTCCGTGGTAACGATCATATTTACCTGGGCGATTGCCTTTCCCATCGGAATTTATTCAGCAACCCATCAATACAGTTGGGGAGATTATGGGCTGAGCTTTATCGGGTTCATAGGCCTTGCAACGCCTAATTTTCTGCTTGCCCTGGTGATGCTGTACCTTGCCAATGTATATTTTGGGACATCAATCGGCGGTTTGATGGATCCGGAATACATCGATCAGCCTTGGGGGATCGAAAAGCTTGTTTCAGTGCTTGAACATTTGTGGATTCCCGTGGTAGTGATCGGAACCTCGGGAACTGCGGGCATGATTCGCAGGCTTCGAGCCAATCTGCTTGATGAACTGCAAAAGCAGTACGTGGTAACAGCCCGCGCGAAAGGCATGAAAGAGAAGAAACTGGTCCGTAAATATCCGCTCAGGATGTCCATGAATTTTTTCATTGCTGATATTGGCAGTCTTCTGCCCAGTGTTATCTCAGGTGCTGAAATTACCGCCATCGTACTGTCATTGCCGACTACCGGACCGATGATGCTAAACGCCCTGCAAAGCCAGGACATGTATCTGGCTGGTTCGTTCCTGATGTTTCTGGCCATGTTGACCGTGATCGGGGTAATGCTTTCTGACATTTTGCTGGCAATGCTGGATCCGCGTATACGCTTACAGGGAAGTGCAACCAAATGAGCACCCATTACGTTTCCGAAGCACCTTTCGATCCACATTCGGTGGAGCGGCTGACGCCCGAACAGGAAAGGCTTTATCTGGCTTCACAATGGCAGCTAATGTGGCTCAAGCTCAAGCAGCACCGGCTCGCTGTTGGCTCCAGTGCAGTCCTGGCCGTCATTTATCTGCTGGCATTATTTTGCGAATTTCTCTCCCCATACAACCTGCATACCCGTCATACTGACTATATCTATGCACCGCCACAGCGAGTGCATGTATTTCACGATGGAGAGTTCGTAGGACCATTTGTATACGGGTACAGATATCAGCTCAACATGGAGAATCTGAAGAGGGAGTACACCTCGGATACCGAAAATATTCAGAAGCTTCGGTTTTTTTGTCGGGGCGACGAATACAAGTTCTGGGGATTGGCTGAAACCAATGTGCATTTTGTTTGCCCGGCTTCCGACGGATATTTGTTCTTGTTTGGCACGGATCGTCTTGGGCGTGACATGTATTCAAGAATTTTGCATGGTGCAAAGATATCCCTGACGATTGGTCTGGTTGGAATTGTCTTGAGCTTTATTCTGGGGATTGTGATTGGCGGGATCGCCGGCTATTACGGGGGAGTGGTGGATAACATTATTCAGCGCTTGATTGAGATATTGAGATCGTTCCCCGAATTGCCGCTATGGATGGCATTGTCTGCGACTTTGCCGGTCACATGGAGTCCGATACTGGTCTTTTTCGGAATTACCCTGATTCTTGCATTGCTGGACTGGACCGGACTGGCGAGAGCCGTACGTTCCAAATTGCTGTCGCTTCGCGAAGAAGATTATTGTACTGCGGCTCAATTGATGGGTGCCAAGCCAAGGCGCATAATCGGGCGTCATTTACTGCCAGGGTTCATGAGTCACCTGATTGCATCTGCCTCTCTTTCAATCCCGGGAATGATTCTGGGAGAGACGGCCTTGAGTTTTCTGGGGCTTGGGCTTCGCCCGCCCATCACGAGTTGGGGAGTGTTGTTGAATGAGGCGCAAAATATCAATGTCGTGGCACTTTATCCATGGCTGATGCTTCCGGTAGTGCCGGTAATTATTGTTATTCTGGCATTTAATTTCCTGGGTGACGGATTGCGCGATGCGGCTGACCCTTATAAATGAAGTCAATTGATCGGGAATGAGCTTTTGAGTGCCTGATCAAGTCGTTCAATGATGTGATGCATATTTGTTTATCTCGGAAAAGTCTTGTCCAAAATGCAAAGCCCACGACCAAGATTGCATGGATAGGAAATTGGGCTATTTGTTTGGAAATCATATACACAAGTCATATGGCGGGCTGCGCCCTCCGCTGACCGCAACCGGACCGGCACGACCGGAAGGGGCGGCCATGGTCGGCCGCTCCGCTCCCTAGTGGAACACCGGCATGAAGGCATTGAAGACGGTGCCGTGGCGATGGCCCCGGCCGCCCGGGAAGTGAATCCGGGCGTCCTGCAGGGTAGCGGGTTCATGAACCCCGTTCTTTCGGGGTGGATGGAATGTTCACCCGCTGGGTGCAGTCTTCTAAAACGACATTCTATCAGGATATCCCTAATTGAGCAGGGTTTTCCTGCTTTTTCCTCCTTTTTCCGATTCCCGTTTTGAGATCAGGGGTTCATATCCTTGGCGAACATTCTTGTTTTAAGGGCAGTCGCATAATTCATCTGCCAAACAGAGGGAGATAGAGTTGGAATATATAATTGGCGAGTAATACCATGTCTTGAAAACATAAGAACAGGTGAGCAAGAGGGTGTTCAAATGAAAAACCCACAGATGCGAAGCACGATTGATGACCTGCGAAGACTCCCATCAGAAACCCATTGGCTGGAGTTCAAGCAAAACAATGCGAACCCCAATATGATCGGCAAGCTGATTTCTGCTCTGTCTAACTCCGCACAACTTTTCGATCAACATTTTGCCTATGTAATATGGGGTATACGCAATACAGATCATGAGGTGGTCGGTACCGCATTTGCACCTGATCGTCAAATACAGAAAGGGCAACCACTGGAATTATGGCTTTCTCAGAGATTGCAGCCAGACATAGCATTTACTTTTGAATCTGTTAACTATCAAGGGATGAATGTAGTTCTTCTCAGGATACCGGCAGCTAGCAATGCCCCCGTTGAGTTTGACCGAACAGCCTATATTCGTATTGGTAGCGCAACCCCCCGTCTCTCGGACTATCCTGATCGCCAACGAGAATTATGGGGCAAATTACAGTCTCATGCATGGGAAACTGGGTTTGCATTGCAGTTCTCCGGCAGCGATACCATCCTAGAGAAGCTTGACTATGTCAGCTATTTCGATTTTACAGGACAGCCCTTGCCGGAAAACCGAGATGGGATTTTGAATAAGCTGGTTGCCGATCGCCTAGTGTATCAAGACATTGGCGGTCGCTGGGCAATCACCAATCTTGGTGCCATACTGTTTGCGAAGCGGTTGGAGGATTTTCCCATCTCGATTGCACGCAAGGCTATTCGCTTTGTCGTCTATGCAGGAGATAGCCGTGCGGATACAGTAACACAGCGGAAGGATATTCAACGGGGATATGCTGTCGGCTTGGGGGAGCTAGCAGATCATATCGGTAATTTACTGCCTCAAAATGAACAGATTAACGGAGTGTTTCGTGAAGAGATATTGCTTTATCCTTCAATTGCCATACGGGAACTGGTCGCCAATGCGTTGATACATCAGGACATGACAGTATCTGGTTCCGGACCTTCGGTTGAATTGTTCCAGCATCGGCTTGAAATTACCAATCCCGGCCTTCCGTTGGTTAGTCCTGATCGATTTATTGATATGCCTCCGCGCTCCCGCAACGCAGAATTGGCGAGGCTGATGCGTCGCATGGGTCTGTGCGAAGAACAGGGAACCGGAATCGATAAAGTGATTACCGCCATTGAACTGCACCGGTTGCCTCCTCCAGATTTTCGGGCGGAGGGTGGTGCTGTTCGCGTTAAGCTTTTCGCTCCCCGCCGTTTTGCAGAAATGACAACGGAAGAACGGAGTCGGGCTTGTTATCAGCACGCGTGCATAAAGTATATTGGCGGAGAACGAATGAAAAATTCCACTCTATGCAGACGTTTCGGCATCGACTCAAGGAACGCATCCCAGGCTTCCATGGTGATCCGGGAGGCACTTGATGCAGGACTGATTAAGCAGGCAGATTCCTCGCATCCACGGGCGGGCTATGTTCCTTTTTGGGTATAAGAGACAAGAAATGTATTTTCTTGATCGGGTTTTGATTCCGGGAAGAAAAAATTTCAAAAATATATTAAATGTTATTTATAATATTATGAAATAAAATGAAATATTTTTAGATTATTTTCTTGATCGTGTTTTGATTGATGGAGTGGAGTTAAAGGAAATTGGAGTTCGGGACTTCCATGAATCCGATCACCCCACAAACAGGTAAACGAGTTGATGCTTGCCTGAATATTGCGTATTGGGTCAGTTCCCAGGTTACTGGCTAAGCAACTAGGCCATGCTTGATTTGCCGTTAATGTGTTCCGTTTGTCTGCTTCACGGGAAGTTTCAGCCTGGTTTTTTTGATCGACATTTCTGTCGATGGCTCAAGCAAGGAAAGCAAGTGCATCCGGCTTGTCTTGTATCTCTTCAGTGGTCCCTTCATGCAGTACTTTGCCCTTGTCCATGATCACGACTCGGTCGAATTCAGACAGGGAAGTTGCTTCGTTCAAAATCCAGATTACCGTCTTTCCTCTCAATGAAGACAGTACCCGAGATAAAATCTGAGTTGCAGTCTTCTTGTCAAATGCCGCCAGTGTGTCGTTGAAGACCAGAATATCCGGGTTTTTTACCAGAGCCCGGGCTATCGTGATTTTCTGACGCTGATTGGCGGTAAGTCTCGCACCGGCAACACCAACCCGATAATTGAATCCTGCCGACAGAATATCTCTTCTCAGCCCGGATTCCTCGATAAAATCATCCATCAGCTTTCCTACCTTGTCGCGGGCATTGGCCTGTCCATGTGCAATTCGCCCAAACAGAATATTGTCCTGAATGGAGAAACGCTTGACGTAATGATCGCGATCATAGAATTCGATCAGTTTGTTGTCTTCACTCAAAGCTTCCCGAAGTTGAAGATGCGTGGCTACAATCGCCTCTTGAATCGGTTCGTTGATGAGTCCCAAGCGATGTTGGGCAACAGTCAGTTTCATTGATATGCTGAAAATTAACTCAACCTCGTTTTCATTGACTTCGCTTTTATCGATGTCTTCCGGTAATTTCGAGATTTTTTCCAGAATCGGCAGTTGATCGGATTCAACAAAACTGAATCGCTCAAAGAGAGGAGATCCCTCCGGTACATCTGAAAAGATTTCACTGAGGACTTTGGCAGCCTGGATGCCGACTCCAAACAGGGTTTTGCCAAGACCGGAAGAATCCAGGACCGATTGCACCACTGGCGCATGGATCAGACCGCTAAAATCAGGGTCATTGTCGATCGGTGTTCCAAAAAACAGATTCTCGGCAACACTCAGGTTCACGTTGTAGCGATCATGCTCGAGCAGTTCAACCAGTTTGCTGAGTTCTCCAGATGCGAGCCTGCTGTTGAAAGCCAATCGGGCTTGCATGATTTTTTCTGCGAACTCGGAATCAGCATCTGGATCGATGGTTGCATAAAGCCCAAGTTGATAGATGTCTTGGCCGAGTTCCGTAATATTCAGGATATTCAGCAGATGAGAGTCAAGCGCATCGCCAGAATCCAGACCGGCGGACTCAAGATCAACCCAATCAGCACCGACATCTTCGGTAGCATTTCCGCTTTTTTCCGAATCGGAAATATCCCGTTTGCGGATTGCCAGCTCGCTATCGCTGTATTCTGGCCCATGAACAGGACGATACTTCAACCCATAGAATAAATTGGCGTAAACCGTGTCATTGAAAACAAACGATGATGAGTCGACATAGGCTATTTTCCGCCCCAGAACTACTTCGGACAATTCGGCAAGATTGCTACCACCAAGCTTGAGTTGCCCGCTATCCGGATTGATTAGCCGCACCAGCAATTTGGCCAAATTGCTGCGGCCGCTACCCCCGCGGCCTACAATCGCCATATGATCACCAGGGTTGATGGAGGTGCTGACGCCATCAAGTGATTTGACATATTCATCTTCGCTGTAATGCAGTGCGCTCGCTACAAGCGGTGCTTTATCAGTAGCGAGTTGAATATCCTGATCCTCTTGAAGCTTCGGATGGAGCATTCCGTCAGGTTGAAATTGCTGGATGATTTCCGAGTATTTGACTCGTACATCTTCGGTAATCTGGTAGAACTTCAGCAGTTCTCGCCAGGGCGTAGACAGATCCTTGTAGGCGGCAAGGACAGCAACCAGTGCACCAAGAGACAGCTGGCCCTTGATGACGAAATACCCGCCGATTGAGTAGAAGAAAAAAGGCGTTAGCTGACCCAGAAAATTATTTAGAAACTTGATGAAGAACTTGCGTTTGTAAATATCAAAGCGGATGTGATAGATTTTTCCGAGCCTGCTTGAGATATGGGCTCTTTCAAAACGCGAGGTGCCATGAAGATGGATATCGCTGACACCGGATATGTCTTCTCCAATCTTGTCAGACAGATGCCGGACAGCCTGGACACGTCGCTTGGCTAGCTGATTGACCTTGGCCTGTAGCTTGGGGATGAGATAGATTTGCGGCGGGTAAAGTGCAATTGCCGCCAAGCCCAGCCAAAAATCCTGATTGAATATAAACAGCAGATAGGTCAGAAGCAGGCCACCTTGAAATGCAGGCAATGCAAAAGCATCACCAATAAACCCTCCGAGTGGTTCCGTCTCGGCCGTGACCATGGGTAATATCTCGGCTTGCGAGACATGTTTAAACCGCTGGTTTGGAAAACGCAATACCCGACAGAAAAGATCGTATCGAAAACGCCTCAGCATGCGCTCTCCGACCACGCCACGATATACGTTGTTCAGGTATTTTAGCCCCCCGGCGATTAACACCAGTATCAGAAAAGCCAGACATAGTACCAGCAGATAGCTGATTTGGTCCATGGGCATGCCAAGAATCATCTCCGGGATGTCACTACCGTTGATGGCACTGTTGATGATGATCTTTGGCACTTCCAGAGAGCCGTAAATCACCGGCATGGAGGCGACCGTAATGAGTAGAATGAGAATCTGGTCTCGAGTGGTATGCTTGAGGATAAAGCGGTAAATTGACGGCTCTATCTTGTTGGGGTCATTTTCCAAGAGTGCGGACCATTATTTATGTGTATTGAGCATTTTGCAATGTTATCACTAACGAAAGCATACCCGAATGCAAGATGAAAAAAGTTGCAGTCATCCTCAAAGGCTATCCCCGTCTTTCTGAAACCTTCATTGCACAGGAGCTGCTGGCTCTTGAGAAAGCCGGAATCAATCTTATCATTTACTCCTTGCGTCAACCGACCGATCGGGATGTACACCCGATCCACAGCATGATTCAGGCACCCGTCAAGTATTTGCCGGAATACCTGATTTGGCATTTGATTCGTGTTTTACTTGGGCTGTTCTCCAGTTTTCGTTCGAAAAATTTTACGCGATTACTGCGACTGTTTTTCAAGGATCTTAAGCGTGATTGCTCTGCGAACAGGATTCGGCGGCTTGGCCAGGCGATGGTGCTTCATCGAGAAATTGCCAGCGACAGGAATTGGATTTATGCACATTTCCTGCATACTCCTGCATCTGTCGCACGCTATTGCTCCATTCTCTCTGATATTCCCTGGAGTTGTTCGGCCCATGCCAAAGATATCTGGACTTCTCCCAAATGGGAAATTCAGGAGAAACTGGAAAGTCTCGAGTGGCTGGTTACCTGTACATCATCCAATCGAGAGTATCTTGCGAACTTAAGCTCTGCCCCGGACTGTGTTCGGCTTGTGTATCACGGCCTGGATCTGGAGCGGTTTGCAGACATGCCAAGACAACACCTCAACAATGGGTCGATGGAGCAGGCTCAGGTGAAGATCCTTTCGGTAGGACGGGCAGTATCCAAAAAAGGCTATGACGTTCTGATTGAAGCACTGGCGAAATTACCCGAGGATATGCACTGGAAGTTTGCGCATGTCGGAGGAGGCCCGCTGCTCAAGGATTTAAAGCGACAGGCAAAGGGCTTGCAGCTACAGGCACGCATGGACTGGCTGGGGCCGTTGAGTTTTGGCAAGGTTCTTGAGCAATACCGAAATGCCGACATATTCGTTCTGGCTTCGCGCATCGATTCAGATGGGGACCGTGATGGACTGCCGAATGTGCTCATGGAAGCCTTGTCTCAACGGTTGGCCTGTATTTCAACGGATATTTCCGGAATTCCCGAACTGCTGCGTCATAACGAAAACGGACTGATCGTCAAGCCGGAAGATACGGGTGCGTTGTCGGAGGCCATCGAGAGACTGGCCAGGAATACGAAATTCCGAGATGCATTGAGCAGAGAGGGTCGAAGAACGGTGGAAGAAAACTTTGACCTGAAGCGAAATGTACAGTTGCTGATTGACAAATTGAGTGAATGAAGATTGGGTTTTATGCTCCGATGAAGCATCCCGGTCACCCGGTTCCTTCAGGGGACCGAAAGATCGCAAGATTGTTCATCGAATTGTTTGAAAGCCTTGGACACGAGGTGAAAATTCTATCGTTGCTGAGCAGTTGGGAAGGGAAAGGCGATACGGGGGAGCAGGAAAAACATCGTCGCGCCATATCTTTTGACCTTGATCGACTCATGAACGACGAAGAATCCAGAAAACTGGATTTGATATTTGTCTACCATGTCTACCACAAGTCTCCAGACTGGATAGGTCTTGACCTTGCCAGGTTTTTAGACATTCCCTATCTGATTGCAGAGGCATCATTTGCTCCCCGTCAGGCTGAGGGTCAATGGGCGATGGGCCATGAGCGGACGAGGGAATGCATTTTGTCAGCTGATGCGATTTTATGCCTGAATCCTGTTGACGAACATTGCATCTCACAGCTGTTGCCGAATTCCAGAGCAATTGAGACGATGAGGCCGTTTGTAGCCAGCCCGGAATTACGCGGCGATTTGCCGGATCGCAGTAGCCTGGTAAATGTATATGGGGGTCTGGACCCCCAATCAGTCTGGCTGATTTGCGTTGCAATGATGCGCTCAGGTGATAAATTGCGTTCTTACCGTGAGCTGTCTGCCGCACTGAAGTCGATTTCGGGCGAGAACTGGAACTTGATTGTTGTCGGACATGGAAAAAGGCATCGGGAAGTCAGGGCCTTGTTCTCCAGCATTGATGATCGATGCTTGTTTACCGGGGAACTTGCACAAACCCAAATTGCAGGTTGGTTCCGAACTGCGGATTGTTATGTCTGGCCGTCTGTAAACGAAGCGTTTGGAATGTCTCTGCTCGAGGCCACAAGCTACGGATTGCCGACACTCTCTTACGATTACGGCGGTGTTGGCACGATCATTGAAGACGGAGCAAACGGTTTTCTGGTCCACCCTGAAGACAGGTCATTGTTCACGGACCGGTTAAAGCTGCTTGTCAGCGATCAATCGACCCGGTCTCGGATGGCTGCGCATGCCCACAGGAAATTTTCCTCAAGCCATTCGCTAGAGGCTGCCCAAATACGCATTTGCGGCATTCTCAAACAATTTGACATTTCTTCATGACGCCGGTTTCTGTTCCTGATATTCACGGATTATCTGGTCAAGGTGACGTGCGATATTCTGCTGTGCTGAGGCTTCGTAGTGCTGGAGATAGTAATCCGAATAGTAGACCGATTGGCGTTCTTTCAACTTGTTCAGGTAAAAAGTCTTGGATTCGAAAGTCATTGGCTTATGGATACTGCACTCTTTTCGCACATTCATGCAGTCTGAATAATAATCTTCCCAGACCAGTCCAAAGCTGGTCAAGTCAATGTCTGCGATAAGCTTTCCATCATTGGAATCGGGTTTTTCACAATGACGGGTATCCATGATGAGATGAGCAACTTCAGATCGAAACTTGTCGTCAAGGACTCCATCCGATTCCTTGAGAAAATAATCGCGACTCTGGGCTTCGTTGTCGTTAGCACCCAGCACATAGATGCAGTCATGAAACCAGATGGCCATTTCGACCGCATCGCTATTGTCAGCATGTCCCTTGCAGTCATCTAGCCATCGCAAGGTATCGCGAATATGCTCAAAGGTATGATAACTGCGCCAGTCTTCATTGTAATATTCGACCAGTCTTTGGTGAACATCTTTCGCTGATTGACGGTACGGATTCTTTGAATGATGACACCAAAGGTCAACAAACCGGTTTTCAAGAGTATCCATGATTTCAGTGATTGTCTGCCTGTTCTTTCAACGCTACCAGTTGAAGGTGGGTTTTGCTTAACTTGCTGGTCAGTTCCCGCATTACATGAAGCGACATGCTCGGGTTTTCGGTTAACAGCGTCATAAAGGTATCTGCTTCGATTTTCAGTACTGCACTCTGTCCGAATGAGCGGATTGAGGCGGTGCGAGGTGTATTGGCAATAACCCCCATTTCTCCAACGAGCTGGTTTTTTTCGAGTTCAGCGACTACGTCAACAGTTCCGTCGTCATGTTCTACAGTAACCTGCAAAACGCCATCGAGTACCAGATAGACGGAATCCGATGGGTCGTCATGGAAAAAAAGATATTCCTGTTCACCCAGGTTAAGCCGTTCGCTGGTAAAGGCGATCAGTTTCAACTTTGCCAGATCCAGCTTTGAAAAAAGCGGTACTCTGGATAGCTCTCGTGCTTCTTCGTTGATTGCCAAGTTGCTTGAACCCGTTTATTTGAGGGAATAGTAACAAATAAAAGGCTTTATTTCACATTTCATGATCGGTCATAGTGAGAGAATACTTTGAATAGTGTCCGTCAGAAAACCCGAAATGTCATGATAAGGGCTGTGACAAGGCCAACTCAAGTATATAATGCCCCATTCATATGATCTTTAGTCAAACCCTCCGGGATATGACTGTCGCATGAATAACGAATCTTTCCGCAAGCCACGACCTGTTGAAGCGCCCCCGCTGGATGAGTGGCTGGGCCGGGTTGACCGCGCTGAAGTCGGGCGCGAACCTTTTTTCTGCGGTCGGGATGAAGAATACAAAATATTCCAGAAGGCAGCCAATAGTCTGAAATCAGGTCACATTGGCGGGGGTACAATGATTTTTCAGGGGGCGCCAGGTGCGGGCAAGACAGCTCTAATGATGGAATGCATGGAAGCCGTGCGCCTGCATTCAACTCCCGAAGATCCATGGGTGGCGGTATCCATTGGTCCTGCAACGCTGAGGTCGGCGTCGGGTGTCGTCATGATTATGATCGAGGAAGCGAACCGGGAGAGGGAACGGCTTTTGGAGAAATTTCCCAAACGGATTCCAGGGAAATTTGAAAAACTCAAGGTTGCCGGGCAGAAACTGTTGTCCGAGCTGGTCAAACGCGGGTATACGGTGGGTGCCGGGGGATTGGATGTGACCATGCACGGCAAGCCGGCAAGTGCCCATAATCAGGAAGATATTCTTGCTGATTTGCTATTTCGTGATGCAGCACCTTTATTCAAGGACATCCATATGGTGATTTTTGTTGACGAAGCCCAGAACACTCCTGTTTCCGAGTCCACAACAGCGGTTATGGATTGCCTCCACCGGGATGCCAAAGGCATACCGCTGGTCACCGCTTTTTTTGGTTTGAGTGATACGAAAGTCGTGTTGCGCCAGTGTGGCCTTTCCAGGTTCGCCAGAGGCCGGGTAGCAACACTGGATATTCTCTCGCATGAAGAGGCTGCAAGTGCATTACAAAGCGTTTTCAATGCCTATGGTCCTGAAATCTCTGCTACATTCCAAACGGCATGGGCGGATGAACTTGCAAGGCTTTCGCAAGGCTGGCCCCAGCATGTTAAATGTGTGTCCGTTGCCGCTGCCAGCTTGATTCGTGATCATGAAGGGAGAATTGAGAAAAACATGCTGGCGGAAATTCTCAAGCATGGTCAGGAACTGATGGAGGACTATTACAGCTTTCGACTCGAAGCATGCTCTGAAGACACTGTTGTTTACGAACAGATTGCCCGGGCTGCCGGTGAAATACCGAATGGGGTTTTATCCCGAACCTGTCTGCGCAAAATTACTGCTTCTTTTCTTAAGGAATCGAACACAACATTCGATGATTTTCTTACGAATGCCCTGCATGCTGGAGTCCTGATGGAATTGAACCAACCGCCAAAGCATTACCGGATTCCCATTCCTTCCTTCGGCGACTTCTTGCGGGAAATGTCTGAAGGAAAAATTAACTATTCCATTTAACAGCAAGGGCCTGACAAGCACTTTTTCAGGAAAACCGGACAAAGTCAGTCAGAATGCCCTTGAAGACACTGGATCAAGGCCAGGATTTTATTGATTGCTCGATTTGCTTAGTCGGACAGGGGATAGATGGAATCGATTTTGCCCAAAAATCGTTCTATGCCATCAGCCCGAAAGGGTGAAACCGGTTCTTTATTTTCACTCGTCACTTGAGAAATCGCATTAATCAGGGTTTCCACGCTTAAATCTGATTCAGTGATCATATTGACATGGTCAAACTGCATCAGGGCCTCTGCTCTTGTCATCTGTTCTTTTTCCCCATCGGTTTCGAATGGAATGACAATCCCCCTGGTGCCAGTCTGCACCAGATCAACTGCCGTGTTGTAACCGATTTGCGAGACCGAGACTGCGCATGAACAAAGCAATTGTCTGAAGTCATCGCGGTTTCTTTCCACAATCACATGATCCGGTGAATTTTGTCGCCAGTAAAAATACGTATCGTCATCAACCGCATCTCCAATCAGAACATGCCATTTCCAGACAGCTCCGCATGATGAAGACGCTGCTTGAATTGCCCTTTCATAAATTGCACGACCCGCAATCCCGCCGCCTGCAGAAACAACGATTAGTTCCGGATCCCTGGCGGCTGCCTGAAAAGCCGGGCTTCCGGTATCGAGGTATCCGGTATACTCAATCGGAACTCGTATTTCACTTAACCGGGGAAAAGAAGTTTCAAGCGGCACAAAAGATTCTTGACCATGCACAAGAACGCTATCATAGTGTTTGTTGAGGATTTCGATGATCCCGGCCTGTCTATCCGTTCGTTCTATGGGCTGGATAATGTCGCGCACTGAGCAAAGGGCAATTGCCGGTTCTGACAACGTCGTTCTTGCCGTGTTCAGCAGTTCCAGCATCTCACATGAGAAACGCCGCCGTGCAAAGGGGTAGCCTTCGGTAATGATTACGGCCGGTTCAACCTCAAGCACAATCTCCCTGACTAGGGACGATCGTTGTTTCCAGAGCGCTTCATTGACTGCATTGCCATCAAGGTCAACCAGCTCGCCAAGACCTGATCCAGCCGTAATACCCGGCAATTGAAACAGCCGAATCGATGGGCCGACGAGCTCCGGGTGATTACGACCCCCGCTTATCAGGACAACCGGATAACCCTTTTTGAAAAGGGATTCGGCAAGCAGGCGAATCCGCTGGATATGCCCAGAACCGAAAAGATGCTGCAGGTGAAACAGAACCGGTTTCAATTGTCCTTGAGTAATGCCGCTATTCGATTCGTGACGCCTTCCAGCCCGCCCAGCATGTCAGGACAGATTGATTCAGACGGTTTTGATTGTCTTGGCAGGCATAACAGTGCCTCAATCATAAGCTCGGTTTTGCTGGCATTTTCATGATAAAGAACCGAGGCCAGCGCATTGTCTTCGGCAAAATCTGACCTGATTTTCTGTTCCAGCCTCGGGGTTTCACGCGGCACCAACAGGGCACGTCGATCAAAAGAAAGAATCTCGCAAAAAGTGTTGTATCCCCCCATGGCAACAATACCTTCGGCATTCTTCATGAGAACCTCGATTCGGTTGGTAAAGACTTCAAAGCTGAGTCTGGGAATTTGCGCAATCCTGCGCTTGAAGTCGAGTTGAGTCTCGGTTTTCATGAATGGCCCGACAATCACCACGCCATGCATCAATTTACCGTTGGCTGCTGATTCATAGGCCCGGATTACCCAGTCAACCAGGATTTCCCCGTCCCCTCCGCCACCGGGCGTGATTAGAATATAGGGCGTTTTGGAATAACGTTCCGGAAGTGCCGGGGAATCTGGTGCATCCCGCCGCAAATACCCAACATAATGCATGTGCTGAATGGTTTTTTCC
>JAPYNK010000125.1 GCA_028285825.1 Arenicellales bacterium
AAATCAAAATGTACTCCAGGTACTGTACTGAAGCAGCCGTTGAATACACATTGGTGAACGGCAGATTCTGATGCCTTGAACTGCTTCATGAAACAAGAGTCTCTATTCACGCCGCCATTGGAACGGCCCAAAACACCTGAAGCATCATCGGAGCACACTCCCATGATTAAGCAGTATCTTTCGATCAAGGAGAAGTATCCCGACACCCTCCTTTTCTACCAAATGGGCGACTTTTACGAGTTGTTCTATGAAGACGCGCATGAAGCATCAAGACTTCTCGAAATCACCTTGACATCGCGCAGTCAATCCGGGGGCGCAAAAGTTCCCATGGCAGGCATTCCTGTTGTCAGCGTCGATCAATATCTTGAACGCCTGTTGAGCATGAACCTGTCTGTCGCAATTTGCGATCAGGTGGGTGATCCATCAAAAACCAAGGGACCGGTTGAACGCAAAGTAGTCAGAATCGTGACCCCGGGCACCTTGATCGAGGAAAACCTGCTTGACGAGCGACAGGAAAATGTCACCGCATCCGTTTGTGCATTGAATGGACGTTATGGAATCGCCACCCTCGAAATTTCAAGCGGGAGATTCGCGGGCTATGAAGTTGGCAGCCAGGATATGCTCATCGACTCTATACGGCGAATCAGTCCCGCCGAGATTATCGTCAGTGACAACCGCAATCCGCTTGAAGACGGCATGGATGCACGTCAGGTGCCCTCCTGGTACTTCGATTCATTGCGAGCCGAAAATGTCCTTTGCGAGTTGTTTGGAACGAAATTCCTCGACGCATTCGATTGTCCCGAGTTTCCGGTCGCAACATGTGCAGCGGGCGCCCTGATTCTCTATATCCAGGATTTGCATGGCAATCAGCTGCCGCATATAACGGGCATTGAATACAAGCAGCAAGACAGCTTTCTGAATATGGACGAGGTGACCCGAAAAAACCTGGAAATCGCAGCAGGACATGATGGCGCTTCCCAAAACAGCCTGGTTCGAATTTTCGATGACTGCTCAACGGCAATGGGTGCCAGAATGCTCAGGCGATGGTTCAATGCACCAATCACCAGCCATACAGAACTTGCCTCTCGCCATGATGCCATTGACTGGCTTCTTGAGGGACAAAGCCTGGAAAAGGCTCGAACTCTGCTGAAGTCTGTTTCAGACATCGAGCGAATCCTGTCGAGGGTTTCCATGAAATCTGCACGTCCAAGGGATCTGCTGGGGCTGCGCAATTCCCTCAAAATACTACCGGACCTCAATGCGCTCATCAAGAATTCCCCAGCATCCCTAATTCAGTCGTTGCAAAATGATCTGTTGCCTCAGGAAAAGGTATATGCCTTGCTTGAATCAGCCATCAAGGAAGACCCTCCGAGCATCATTCGTGACGGCGGAGTCCTGAAGGATAGCTATGATGAGGAACTTGACCAGCTAAGACGCATGCAGCAGGAATCGGGTGATTTACTGCTTGCCATGGAAGAACGGGAACGGGGTGCCACCCGAATCCCGGCTCTGCGGATTCGCTATAACAGGGTTCATGGGTACTACATCGAGGTTCCACGTTCGCAGGAAGGGAGTGTGCCGGATAATTATGTACGACGTCAAACCATCAAGAATGCAGAACGATTCATTACCGAGGAACTCAAGGAATTTGAAGAAAGGATGCTAGGCGCCAAAGGCAAGGCATTAATCCGGGAAAAATACCTTTATGACCAGATCATCGAGAAAATACAACCGCATATCGGGCCGATTATGCAATGTGCACGAGCCTTGGCCTGTCTTGACGTGCTTGGCAATTTTGCCTTGAAGTCCCAGACACTCAAACTGTGTCGTCCGGAGCTGGTGAACACATCCGGCATTGAAATTACCGAAGGTCGTCATCCCGTGGTCGAACAGACGCTCACTGGAAAGGATTTTATCAGCAATACAACAGTACTCGACAGCAACACCCGAATGCAGCTGATTACAGGGCCAAACATGGGCGGAAAAAGCACCTACATGCGGCAAATCGCAATCATTGTACTTTTGGCGCACACCGGATGCTACGTCCCGGCCAGTCATGCGAGCATTGGATCAATTGACCGGATATTCACGCGAATTGGAACTGCCGACGATCTCGCGAGTGGTCGATCAACATTTATGGTCGAGATGACGGAAATGGCCAATATCTTGAGAAATGCCTCGCAAAACAGCCTGGTGGTTGTCGATGAAATTGGGCGTGGAACCAGCACCTTCGACGGTTTGGCGCTAGCCTGGACCTGCGCCAGAGAATTGGCAATGAAGACCAGGTCACTGACCTTGTTCTCTACGCACTACTTTGAACTGACCGGCCTTGAAGATGAAATTCCATGGCTTGTGAATGTCCATCTTGATGCTGCAGAACATGGAGAAAGTATTGTTTTTATGTACAAGGTCAAACGTGGACCTGCTTCAAAAAGCTACGGATTGCAAGTGGCTCGTCTGGCCGGAATTCCAGATCATGTGATTGAAGCATCCAGTAAGAAACTGTCATCCATGCAGAAACTCCAGATCGAGGAAAACGACACCCCGGGCAGCCAGGAAAAGGGACAGCCAAGTCAAAGTCCCGAAGAAGAGAGGGTGATTTCAAGAATAAAAACCCTGGACACGGACAATCTGACTCCACGAGAGGCAATGAACATGATTTATGAACTTCGCGAACATCTTCGCGACCACCCCATGACAGGGCAATCGAACCTGAGCGATAATTGGTGCAATTGGCCATAGAATGGCTGTTTCCAGCAGACGCTAGCGTCCCCGAATCAATCTTTTGCGTACAGCCTTGAGTTTCCCCAGCGGGTGCTTTCGGACAAAAGGCGCTGTACAAACTGACTGACTGTGTTGAAGTTTGTCCGGTAGACTGCTTTCATGAAGGCCCAAACTGTCTGGTAATTGATCCTGAAGAGTGCATCGATTGCAGCCTGTGTGAGCCAGAATGCCCAGTCAATGCGATTTTTTCTGAAGATGACCTGCCCAAGGAACAAGGGCACTTTCTCAAATTGAATGCAGAACTCAGCCAGCTCTGGCCAGTTATCTCTGAGATGAAGGATCCGCCCGAGGACGCAGATGAATGGAGAGAGGTCAAGGATAAGCTGCAGTATCTGGAACGATAGCGGCTGGCCTGTTCAATTCGGGCACAGTGCTCAAGCCAAATGAATAGTGCCGCCCCGACCACGGTCTATCTTTCCGACTATACGCCTGCGGCTTTCATGATAGAACAATCCCGACTGGTGTTCCGGTTGGGATTCGCTTCAACAGAAGTTGAAGCCACTCACCAGGTCCAGAGAAACCTCGGGACATCAGGCCCGTTGGAGCTCAATTTCAACGACCTTGAAATCATCAGCATCAAAATCGATGGCAAGGAGCTTGACAAGAACGATTTTGCAGCAAAGGACAATCTACTGGTCATTCGGGATATCCCTGACCGCTTTCAGATAACAACATCCTGTAGAATTTGCCCGGAAGGCAATACTGCCCTGGAAGGATTGTACAAATCCCGAAATATTCTCTGCACACAATGTGAGGCGGAAGGCTTTCGAAGAATTACCCCTTCAATTGATCGGCCAGATGTGCTGACAAGATACCATGTCCGCATAGAAGCACCGAAAAAGGAGTTTCCAGTCTTGCTCTGCAATGGCAATCTCGTTGATCAAGGCGAACTTGAACAGGGTTGGCATTATGCCGAGTGGGAAGACCCTTTTCCCAAGCCAACCTACTTGTTTGCACTGGTTGCCGGTCCATTGAACTGTCTGGAAGATAGCTTTACCACCATGAGTGGTCGCAACGTCAGTTTGCGATTCTATGTGGAGGGCGACGATATTGAACAGTGCCAATTCGCAATGCAATCGCTCAAACAGGCGATGCAGTGGGACGAACAGGAGTGGAACCGGGAATATGATCTGGATTTATACAATGTGGTTGCCGTTCGCGACTTCAACATGGGCGCAATGGAAAACAAGAGCCTCAATGTTTTCAATACCACCTATGTTCTCGCGGACGAATCGTTCGCAACTGATTTCAATTTTCAGTTGGTCCGGGACATTATCGGACATGAGTATTTCCACAACTGGTCCGGCAACAGGGTCACACTAAGGGACTGGTTTCAGCTCAGCCTGAAAGAAGGATTTACCGTGTTTCGAGAACAGGAATTCAGTGCCGACATGAGTTCCCGCGGGGTACGCAGAATTGATGCCGTAAGTGGCTTGAGGAACCACCAGTTCAGCGAGGATGCAGGTGCCATGGCCCATCCCGTACAACCCCAATGCTACCAGCAAATCGACAATTTCTATACGGCAACCGTGTATGAGAAGGGTGCCGAGGTGGTGCGCATGCTTCAGACCCTTTTAGGGCATGAAAGATTTCGTCAAGGCGTTGACCTTTACTTTGAGATGCACGATGGAAAAGCCGTGACAATCAATGAATTTGTCAATGCCATGGAAAGTGCCAGCGGGCATGATCTATCACAGTTTATGCTCTGGTACAGTCAGGCTGGAACCCCGGTTGTGCATGCCGAAATTGACTATCTTCCCGACGAGTCCGTGATGGAACTTACGCTTGCCCAAAGCTGTCCGATCACTGCCGACGGGTTTGATAAAAAACCCTTCATGATTCCGGTCAAAACCGCATTGTTTTATGAAAATGGGGAAAAGGTATTTATCGGCCCTGAAAATCCGGACATCGTCTTGACCCTGAAAGAAACGCAGCAAACCTACCGATTCGAAAATGTTTCAAGGCCAGCGGTTCCGTCTCTGTTGAGGGGATTCAGTGCTCCAGTAGAGCTCCATGCAAACCTGTCTGAGCAGCAACTGGCTTTACTGCTGAATCACGACGATGATCCTTTTGTGCGATGGGATTCCGGCCAGCAATTATTCGTCAATCGAATTCTTGCTGAAATGACTGCCAGGCAAGACGATGCCGAAGTAGACGAAGGCCTGTTTTTGCATGAAAGGATCAGGGAGTTGATCAGTAATCGAGACATTGATCATGAGCTATTAGCCACGCTGATCACGTTGCCCTCTATCGATTACCTCGGCTGCAAGATGGTAAAGATCGATCCGACTGCCATACATGATGTCCGCTGTAATTTGCGAAAAGGGATTGCTCAATACTGCCGGAAGGATTTGCAGGATCGCTATGATGAGTGTGCAGAAATCAATCAAGGACAGAATAATGCCGTAGAAGCTGGAGCTCGAGTACTGCGGGATCAATGCCTGAGCTACCTGGGAGAGCTGAACGATCCCGATGCCTGGAACATCATCTCTGTACAGATTGCGGATGCGCAGTGCATGACCGATACTCTCAGTGCGCATGGCATACTGATGAATACCGATCATCCTGATAAAGACGCATATATTGAAGAATTTTATGAACGCTGGAAACATCAGCCCGAAGTCGTTGACAAGTGGTTTGCGATGCAGGCTGGGGCCACTCAGCCTTCCACCCTGCAAAAGATTGATGAATTAACGAACCACCCCGGTTTTCACTGGAAAAACCCCAATAATGTACGAGCCTTGATCGGACGGCTCTGTCATGGAAACCCGGTGATCTTTCACAGCAAGGACGGTTCGGGCTACGCCTTTGCTGCAAAGTGGATTGAAAAACTGGACCCGGTCAACTCAAGCCTGAGCAGCAATGTTGCCCGTTCATTCGAAAGCTGGAAGAATTATCGGACAGACTTGGCAGAACTCATGCAGGATACTCTGATCGAAATCAAGAAAATAAATGGATTATCATCCAATGTTCTTGAAATTGTTACTAACTCACTGGAGCGTTAAACGAATTTCTCGCTTTACTTGACGGCAGGGATTTGGCCTTTGGCAAGTGCTTCTCGACGAGTGCAAAAACCCTGTCAACAGCCCCCTGATTGTCTCCAACAAATCGCTGGCCTTCGATACCATAATTCATCCTTAAAGATGGATCCTTAAGTAGCCTGCTGATAGTTTCTGCCAGTTCTCTTGAGTCTTCGACCTGCAATCCCGCACCTTGAGCGAGTATCTGATCGGATATTTTCTGGAAATTAAACATATGCGGCCCAAATACAACCGGTACTCCTACTGCGGAAGCTTCGAGCACATTATGGCCGCCGACAGGTACCAGGCTGCCACCGATGAAAGCGGCATCGGATGCACTAATCAACATCGGCAACTTTCCCATTGTGTTGCCAACAACCACATCAATCTCATCGGATAATGAATGTCCCAGATTTGAATAAAGCAACACCTTGAATTTGTTTTCGGCACATAGTTTGGCGAGCTCGCCTGAACGCTCAGGATGCCGGGGAACCAGAATGAGAAGCACGCCTGGACAATCCCGCCTTATTTCGGTATGTGCCCTGAGTATTTGCCGTTCTTCCTGAGGATGGGTGCTTCCGGCAATCCAGACTGGTCTTTGGGCACCAAGGCTGCTTCTCAAGTTTAATGCTGCCTGTCTGGTTTCCTCGCTGACAACCATGTCAAACTTGATATTGCCCGTTATGTGAACCGCGTCATTTCTCGCACCAAGCTTGATCAAACGCCCAGCGTCCATTTGTGCCTGTGCTGCAATCTCATCCACGCTCGTTAGGGATTCGGATATCAGTCTTTTGAAATGACGATACCCGCGGTAGGATTTTTCCGACAACCGGGTATTGGCAAAGACAATTGGAATGTTCTTTCTTGCACAAACTGCCAGATAGTTCGGCCAGATTTCCGTTTCCATGAATATGGCTATGGCCGGCTGTATTTTTCGCAAGAACCGTTTCACCAAACCCGGATAGTCATAGGGAAGATAGCAATGGCTGATTTTGCCGCCCAGGCTATCGCTCGCCTGCCTTGCTCCAGTCGGGGTCATGGTGGTCAACACAATCGAACAATGGGGAAACTGTTCATGGAGCTTCGTGACCAGTGGTATTGCGGCATTGACCTCCCCAACCGAAACAGCATGAATCCAGATTCTTGGCTGCCCTGTGTCGCAATGTGCTGGCTCGGGCATTTTCAGTCCATATGCGAAGCGCTGCGGCAAACGATCAAGATACTCCCTGTCTCTTGATATCCGGAGCAACAATTTGATCCATAGAATTGGACTCAAAAGATACAGGGCGGCACTGTATAGAGCACGGTCCATGGAAATTATGAGGGGACTAGCACTATTCTGTTCACTCCGACAGCCAGTCTCTGGCAACCAGATAGTAATCGGTCAAGCATTTTTCCTCACTGCCTGATGGGGCTTCCCATTTATATTTCCATTGGACATTCGGAGGCAATGACATCAATATCGATTCTGTTCTGCCATCCGATTGCAGTCCGAACAGGGTTCCGCGGTCGTAGACAAGATTAAATTCAACATAGCGTCCCCTTCGATAGGTCTGAAAATCCCGATGAAACGACCCCCATGGGTAATCTTTCCGCCTCTCGAATATGGGCATGTAGGCTTCGAGAAAACTATCTCCTACAGATTTCATCAGAGCAAGAGAGCAGGAAAACCCTCCCTCGTTGAAATCATCAAAAAATATTCCGCCTATGCCGCGCGCCTCCTTGCGATGTTTGAGATAAAAGTATTCATCGCATTGCTTCTTGAACCGGGGATAAATGTCATCGCCGAACGGGGTGCAGGCAGACTTTGCAATCGTATGCCAGTGAATGCAGTCTTCCTTGAAACCATAATATGGGGTTAGGTCATAACCGCCACCAAACCACCAGACTGCATGATCGGGATTTTTTCCAGCCATGAAGAAACGCACGTTCATGTGGCAAGTCGGAACGAAAGGATTGACCGGATGCAATACCAGGGACACGCCAGTCGCTTCAAATGGCAATCCCGCAATGGATTGACGGTGTGATGATGCGGAAGCAGGAAGCCGATCTCCGCGCACATGGGAAAAATTCACGCCCCCTTTCTCAAGGTATTTTCCATTCTGAATCACGCGAGTAACTCCGCCCCCACCCTGCCTGTGCTCCCACGAATCAAGTTTGAAGTCCTGTTCCGGTTCGGCAGAATTCAACCTTTCGCAAATGTTGACCTGCAATCCTTTCAGATACTCGATAACGGCTGCAATATCCGGAACGCTGTCCATAAGCTACAGAGCCCTAATGCCGAATCGTACTGCCATCAAGTCCATTGCGAATCATTGACGGGGTCTGCCGCTGACCAATTCTTCCCTTGACTACCCCGTCAATATCATCCCTGAATTCCTGCAAAACCGTATTTTGCAGGCGGTGAGACAACTGGGATGACCGATTTGCGCTGGTTGAAACAATAGCCATGCCGGCTTGCTGGCAGAGCATTCGAACTGCCGGGTGATCGGATACTCTGAGCGCTATGCATTGATGCTCCCCTCGAATGACTCGTGGAATATTTGGCCGGGCTGGCAACAGCCAGGTTACCGGACCTGGCCAGCTTGTCAAGATTTGATCTCGAGTCGCTTCCGGCAAGTGAGTGAAATACCGCTCAAGGCGCTTGATGTGATCGCTTATCAATATCAACCCCTTGCGGAAATGCCGCCTCTTGATTGACAGGA
>JAPYNK010000126.1 GCA_028285825.1 Arenicellales bacterium
TTGCTTAGAGATGCAATAGCTCCAAATCTCGTACAGACGCTGGAACACAATCCGGCATTTGTTCACGGAGGTCCGTTTGCAAATATAGCCCATGGCTGCAATTCGCTGATTGCGACTCGAGCTGCCATGAAGATGGTGGACTATGTGGTTACCGAGGCTGGATTTGGGGCTGATCTGGGGGCTGAAAAATTCCTCGATATAAAATGCCGGCAAAGCGGGATTTCACCGGATGCCGTGGTTCTGGTTGCAACGATCCGTGCCCTGAAAATGCATGCCGGTATCGGCAAGGATGACCTGTTCAATGAAAATGTTGAGGCAGTTCGAAATGGGTGCAGTAATCTGGCCCGTCATATTGAAAACATCCGTCGTTTCGGCCTGCCTCTGGTCGTTGCCGTTAACCGTTTTGAGGCAGACACCGATGCCGAAGTCGCGGCGGTCAGGGATGTTTGTGCCGGGTATGGAATCAAGGCAATCATGGCAAATCACTGGGCCGAAGGAGGGAAGGGTGCGGCTGACTTGGCAGAGGCGGTAGTTGAGCTAATCGATACGGAAGATGCCAACTTCACGATGACATATCCGGATGGAATGCCGATTTGGGACAAGATCGAAGCGGTTGCAACAAGGATTTACCATGCAGATGGCATTGCCGCTGATGCGCGAACGCGCAATCAGGTCGATGACTTGCAGAACAGCGGCTATGGACATCTGCCGGTCTGCATTGCAAAGACGCAGTACAGCTTTTCCACGGATCCGGCAAGAAAGGGTGCTCCGGTGGGGCATACCCTGGAGATTCGCGAGGTTCGACTGTCGGCAGGTGCCGGTTTTGTGGTCGTGGTCTGCGGAGATATCATGACGATGCCCGGGTTGCCGAGAGTGCCGGCGGCAAACCGAATTCGCATGAATCAACAGGGTGAAGTGGAAGGGCTGTTCTGATTTTTCGGGATGAGGCAGGCTAATAGTTAATTCGGCTACGCCGCTTTTTCAACCCCTTTTCACCCCGCGCACTACTTTCGGCCGTAACTCCTGAACCTTTCCCACGTTACTGCGAAATTCGTGAACTACCTGATTTGCGGCCAGGACTTCTAATTCCCCGGACTGCATGGCCGAGAGAAGTATAAGGGACGATTTATGCTCATGAATGCGAACATCATTTCTGACTGGGTCACGAACAATATCCAGAAGCTATGCAAGTATCCAGACACAATACAGGGATATCCACAGGAGTCGAAATCTCGACAAGTCGCAGATGAAAATGATGCGGCTATTAGGCAACCGCTCGGGATTTAAGCTTGCTATCCTGATTCATTCCTGATATGGCATGGACTCAAGTATCGGGGTTCAAGTGAGTTGGAAACTCAAGTGCGGCAATTCTAGTTTTTGAGATACTTTCCAGGTCAGGGTACCGCAGATCCGCGATGCAGGCCTCGTTCGACCAGCCGATCATCCAATCCCGAGGGCCAGTTGCATCGTGACCGCACCAAAACCGATGCCACTGAGAATGTCCTGCCCGCTCGAGTCAATCCAGGTACTGGATCAATCCGCCCGGTGCACGGTGCCAGCCCTCCGGATGATACGTCTCCAGCATCGATTCCCACTTCGGTCGGCTCCGAACCCCCTGTCCTGCATTCCCGCAGTGCCACACCGTTCTTCAGCCACTCGGTCGCGTCCGGCGAAAATTGTCAGATAGCGATTTGCATGCCAGACTCTCTGACATGCTTTACTTGCGAAGTTAAGTGTGGATTGATGATAGGGCGATGACGGGTTGATGTCCACATCCTTATTTATATTCAGGAATTCTTCCGGCTCATTGCGTGAACCAGCCAGACATGGTGAGATCTGCCTGTCTTCGGGCGGAAAGCCCCTATGCCGATATCCGGGTCCAAGCCCATTACGTTCCGGAACCGTTACGGATTTGCAGAAAATGCACGGGTACATCATTAGGCGGACTGAACCCGCCATTTCGGATTCCGGTACCTGCCGTCACGGTCGGCACTCTTGTCAGGAATCTTCAAATCCCGTAAGCACGTTGACGGTATTTATGCCGATTTTTTCTATTGCATAACCGCCTTCCATGATGAAGAGCATGGGCAGGTCAAGCTTGCCCAGATAGCGACCATAATGTCTGAAGTCATCACTCTTCAGTTTGAAAAAGGAAATGGGATCATCTTCGAAGGTATCCACACCGAGTGATACGACAAGAGCGTCTGGAGCATAGGTTTTAATTTTCGAGCAGGAATCTTCAAGTGCCTTGAACCATTCAGAATAGGACGTATTGGGAGGCATCGGGTAGTTATGGGTAAATCCCTCTCCCTGTGCTCGTCCGGATTCATCCACAAAGCCGAGAAAGTGGGGGAATGCATGTTCAGGATCTCCATGTAATGACAGGTACATGACATCCGCCCGGTCGTAAAAGATGGACTGAGTGCCATTGCCGTGATGGAAATCCACATCCAGTATTGCGACTCTTTTTGCTCCTTGATCAAGAAAGGCCTGAGCACAAATTGCAGCATTGTTGAAAAAGCAGTATCCGCCAAGCATATCGGATGCGGCATGATGGCCTGGTGGTCGACACAAGGCGAAGGCCGCATTTTCACCCTCGTTCAACAGGCTTTGTGCTGTAAGGGCCACCTTGGCACTTGCCAGAGCGGCCTCCCAGGTTCCTTCGCTGATCGATGTTTCTATCGACAATGAAAAATAGCCCAGCTGCCCTTCAATGTGATCGGGAATGCGCAACCGCATCCCTCTCACAGGCTGGATGGTTGGAATTGCTTCCCCTCCATAACCTAGTGCTCGCCATTTTTCCCAACAGGTTTCAAGAAAATCGACAAACTTGGGGTCATGAATGCGAAGAATGGGTTTCATCGAGAACTCTCTGGGGGCAATGATCTCGCCCAGTTCGGTTTCATTGATTTGTTCCAGCACGTAATCCATGCGTTCAGGAGCTTCAAAGGGAGCAATCAGTTGCCCTCCATAAAGTTCGGTTTGTGCATTCCGGAGTTTGTGGTCTTCGCTAAATACGGTTTTCATAAGATCGGCGATTCTTGTTGGGGATACACCCGTCAATAGCGACTGTGGGAGAATATGCTGAGATTGATCCCTTGAGGTTCTGGGTTGGGAACATGGCTCAACTTTGCTCATTGTATACGAATTTACGGAATTTTTTAATCAAGGCCACGCCCGGGCAAAATACGGGACCCGTATCAGCCCTGATGTAACAGCAAGTTAATCCAGAGGCTTGATGATCATGGATATCGATATACCACGCTGACCTAGCTGATTACTTGGTCATGTCTTTCGCGCTCCAAAAGCAGCCAGGCCTTTGACTCGACCGAAAAATTTTTCTCATGGGGCCGGTCGCTCCGGCTGCTGGGTCTCTTGACTGTAACTGTACATCTTCAATTATGGGGCGAGCAGTCATTTATCTCGGTTGGATGGGTGGTGTCGACTTTATCGAAAAACATGCCAGCGATCTCATGCAGTGGGCATCCTCATTGGTGGCAGAAAACAAATTCGAGCGAATAGTCCTGATGGGAATGGGGGGATCAAGCCTGGCTGCCGCAGTGTTCCATTCGGTGTTTGGAAGACAGAAAGGTTTCCCGGACCTGATAATACTGGATACAACGTCTCCGGCAATGCTTGAAAAACTTGAAATCAACAACCGTACGCTGTTTATTGTCTCCAGCAAGTCGGGGACGACAATCGAAACACTGAGCTTGCATTCATGGTTATACGAGAAAGCCAGAGTTCTTGATGGTTCGCCGAACGAGCGGTTTATGGCAATCACCGACTCCGGCACCGAATTGGTAAAAGTTGCTTCAACAGAAAAGTTTCTTGATCTTTTCATTAATCCAGAGGACATTGGTGGCAGATTCTCGGCCTTGAGCTACTTCGCTGTTGTCCCCGCAGCATTATTGGGAATTGACCTGGTATGCCTTGGCAGGAAAACCAGGCAAATGTGGTCCCACTGTCAGTCTGGACAATCTCCCGATTTGTTGAATCTGGTCAATATTATGAATGCCTGCTCAGCATCGGGTTATGGTATTTTGGGGATTGATTTACACTCGCAGCTGACTTCGCTATTTCCCTGGATTGAGCAATTGGTTGCCGAGAGTACGGGCAAGCAAGGGAAGGGAATTCTTCCTGTTGACCCCAGAAGGGTCGACAAACGAATGCTTGCCACCAGTAATTACAGAACGGTCCGGATTGGAATGGATGATGGTACAAGCGCATCCGGGAAGAAAAACAACTCTGTCCGCCAAGCCCTATTCACCTTGCAGGATGAATATGACTTGGGAGGAACTTTCATGCTGTGGATGGCGGCAACATCAATTGTTGCAAGCTGCCTCGAGATTAACGCCTTTGATCAGCCAGATGTAGAGACATCAAAAAGGGAAACGCTACGCATTGTCGAGGATGATCAACAGCAGGCACAAAGGGCGAAAAATCAGGATTTGGCGAATTCCAGTGCCGCAATTTGCCTCGACACCCATAATTCCAATCGCATAAGGGAACGGGTTGAGAAATTTTGCAGTAGGGCAGAATCGAACAGTTATCTCGCTATACTCGCCTATTTACCCAGGGAAAGTCAGGTTCAGGAATCACTTGAAAAACTGGCTGATGCATTCAAGCCCCAATTTCAAGCTGTTACAATCGGATACGGACCCGGATATCTTCATTCCACCGGACAGTTTCACAAGGGAGGGCCCCAGATAGGGTGTTTTTTGCAAATCGTTGAAGAGGATCAAATCGAGCTCGCTATACCCGGCCGAAACTTTGGGTTCAATTGTTTGCATCGGGCTCAGGCGGATGGGGATTTTCAGGTTCTGGAGAAAAACGGGCGGCCAATTCTCCGGCTGTTGATCCGTAGTGATCGCCTGAAGGATCTGGACCAGTTCACCCAAATCCTGGCCTGAATGGGAAAACGGCTGGCACTGATGCCACTTCAAGGCTCGCAAACCATTACACAGAACAGAATGCTTACATTTCAGCAATTAATCTTTACACTGCAACAGTACTGGTCCGAGCAGGGTTGCGTAGTATTGCAACCCTATGACATGGAAGTGGGTGCGGGAACATTTCATCCGGCGACATTCCTTGCCGCAGTGGGCCCCGAGCCAATGCAGGCGGCCTATGTCCAGCCTTCAAGACGTCCCACTGACGGGCGCTATGGCAATAACCCCAACCGCACACAGCACTACTTTCAGTTTCAGGTTGTGATGAAGCCCTCACCGGAGAATTTTCAGGATCTGTATATTGGATCACTGAGGGAACTTGGGTTCGATTTTCTCAAGGATGATGTTCGCTTCGTTGAAGATGACTGGGAATCGCCCACACTGGGGGCCTGGGGTCTGGGATGGGAGGTCTGGTTAAATGGCATGGAAGTATCCCAGTTTACCTACTTCCAACAGGTCGGTGGACTCGACTGCCGACCCGTTACCGGGGAAATCACTTATGGTCTTGAACGGATCGCAATGTATATTCAGGGCGTTGATTCCCTGTTTGATCTGGTCTGGGTCGATGGGGAAACGCTCTGGACCTATGGAGATATATACAGGCAGAACGAACTCGAGCAGTCTGCCTATAACTTCGAGCATGCTGATGTTGATGATCTGTTCCAGCAGTTTCAATCGGCAGAGACAACGGCCCGCTATCTAGTCGAGTGCAGTCTGCCGTTACCGGCTTATGAGCAGGTATTAAAGGCCTCGCATACGTTTAACCTGCTTGATGCCAGACAAGCCATTGGCGTTACTGAGCGGGTTCGGTATATCGGACGGGTTCGCAATTTGGCTCGAAATGTAGCCAGTGAATACTGCCAGAGCCGAGAAAAACTGGGTTTTCCAAGACTGAAACCCAGATCGACTAAAGACGAAGAGGGCAGGGCAAGTGCCGGATAACTCGAAAACAAGAGATGGTAAAGCACGCACCCTACTGATTGAGATTGGCACGGAAGAGTTGCCACCCAAGACGCTTCAATTCCTGTCGGGCACCTTCCTGGAGTGTATCGCAAGCGGTCTGGAAACAGCATGCATGCTGGGTGATGTCAATGGTCCACGGCATTCCTTCGCAAGCCCTCGGAGAATTGCGGCCAAGATTGAACAGGTTTACAGTGTTCAGCCTGATCAGAACCGGCTCAGAAAAGGACCAGCAGTCTCGGCAGCATTTGGGGACAATGGTTCTCCGACATCGGCGGCGGAAGGTTTTGCCCGATCCTGCGGTGTCTCGGTGAGCGATCTGGATACCCAGAAAACCGGCAAGGGTGAATGGTTGGTATACGCCCAGACAATTCCGGGGAAAACTCTGGAGTCGATTATTCCTGAAATACTGGATGATGCAATTCGTCAGTTGCCGATTCCCAAACGCATGCGCTGGGGTGATTGCGAGCACGAATTTGTGCGACCGCTGCACTGGCTGCTTGCCTTGCATGGTGATGCGGTTATGGACTTCGAAATGATGGGACTGAACGCAGGGCGAATCACTCACGGACATCGTTTTCATGCACCGGGTAATCTCTTGATCGGCGATGCTGATCGGTATGCTGATGAATTGCGTGAAGCCGGTCATGTGATAGCGGATTACGCAAGTCGAAAGTCGGCGATTCAGGAACAGGTTAATCAGCTTGCCGAGCAGAATGATCTCAAGGTATTGATTGATTCGGATTTGCTGGATGAAGTGGCCGGTCTAACGGAATGGCCTGTTGCCCTGGAAGGCTCGTTTGATGAACGTTTTCTCAAACTCCCCAGAGAAGTGCTGATCGAAACCATGGCCTCACACCAGAAATACTTTTCCATGGTCGACCAAGAAGGTCGAATTGCTTCTCGATTCATTGTCGTTGCCAATCTGCAAAGTCAGGACCCGCAGCGAGTCCGCAAGGGCAACGAACGAGTGCTTGGCGCAAGGCTTGCTGATGCCGAATTTTTCTGGGATAAAGATCAAAAAATACCGCTGATGGATCAATTTGAGCGATTGAAGACAGTGGTTTTTCACAACAAACTCGGTTCTATCCTTGACAAATCTCATCGCATTGTCGGATTGGCAAGAAAAATTTCGGAATATCTGAATCTTGATGAAGAAGCCGTCGAGATGGCATCACGGCTATGCAAGACGGATTTGGTGACCGAAATGGTCGGTGAGTTTCCCAAACTTCAGGGTGTAGTTGGACGGTACTATGCCCATGCTCAGGGAATTGATCCTGATGTCGCGGAAGCAATTGAATCTCACTACCTGCCAAGGTTCTCAGGCGACAGATTGCCTTCGGCAGGCACTGCAAGTAGCGTGGCGATTGCCGATCGAATCGATACCCTGTGCGGTATTTTTGCATGCGGTGATGTTCCAAGTGGCGAGAGTGATCCCTTTGGTCTGCGCCGCGCTTCTCTGGGAGTTTTGCGTATTCTGGCTGAAAATCAGATTGATCTGGATTTGGAGGACGTGACTGACTGGAGCATGAAACTCTACAGGGAGCAGGGCTGGGCAGATATTGATACCGGGCAAGCAGTCCGCCAGAATGTCATCCAGTACGTCCTCGGAAGATCCCGGCAGCTTATGCTGAGCAAGGGCTATGATGCCGGTCTCTGGAATGCGGTCATGGGAGGAGTGCCGACTCGACCGCTCGATTTGGTTAACCGAATCGAATCGATCCAAAAACTGGTAAATGAAGAACGGGAAGTTGCAGAGTCCATCATTGCCATCAATAAACGCATTTCGAATATGCTCAAGAATGAATCCGGGGAACCTGCTTCACCCACGGAAATTGATCTGAGTCTCATCCAGCACAAGAGCGAGCTGGAATTAGCTAACACGTTAGTCGATATGGAATCTGCCGTCTTGGAAGACAGGCAGCATGGCAACTACGCAAATGGCTATCGCAGTCTGTTCAGGATTTGCGGGCACATTGATCAGTTTTTTGACAATGTCCTGGTCAATGCTGAAAATCCAAGGGTGCGGCATAATCGAATAAAGTTGCTGCAGTCCATTCGCTCGATGTTTCTGGAGGTGGTCGACTTTTCCCAAATCAGGATTAGAAAATCATGAAAAATAATGATTCCTATGCCGAAATGCTGCAAGCTGTTCAGGATTTTCATGATAAGCATGAATTCGAAAAGTACGTGGGTGAGGATATGGTTTATCGAGTTGCCCTGATGGCAGAAGAGCTCGGTGAAATATCCGCTTGTGTCAGCAAGGGAAAGACTATCGATCAGCTGTCGGAAGAATGTGCGGATTTGCTTATCCTGCTGCTTGGCAGCGCTATTGCCGCCAAGTTCGATCTCAATGAGGCATTTTGGAAGAAAATGCAAGAACTCTCCGTTCGGTCATCCAAAATGATCAAGGGGAGAATTCGAGTATCGGGCTTCGAAGAGTCCCATGAATAAGTCCAGGTTAATCATTCTTGATCGAGATGGCGTAATAAACCAGGACTCGGATTCGCTCATTAAATCTCCTGAAGAGTGGATAGCGTTGCCCGGCAGCCTTGAGGCGATCGCAAGGCTTGGCAGAGAAAAATACAGTGTCGTTATCATCACCAATCAGTCCGGTATTTCACGGGGATTGCTGACCATCAACATGCTCAATCGGATCCACCAGAAAATGTTCAGTGAACTATCCCATTTCGGGGGCGAGATCAGTGCGATTTTTTTCTGTCCACACAGCGAAAAAGATCATTGTACCTGTCGCAAACCGGCCCCGGGATTATTCTTCAAATTGGCTGAACGGTTGAATATTGACTTGCGGCAGGTTTATGCCGTGGGAGACTCTCTCAGGGATATCCAGGCTGCGATTGCGGCTTCAGCCAAACCGGTTCTGGTTAGAACCGGTAAAGGCGAGCGCACAGTCGAGGAAATTCGGTCGGGTCAATATCGGGATTTGGTTGATACCCCGGTCTATCCGGACTTGGGATCATTTGTCACTGAGTTGCTGCGTCAATAGCATGGATCAGTAGAATCCAATTATGCAATATCTCCGTGCACTGGCATACTTGTCGGGACAGATCGTAAGCGTTGTCATTATTTTCCTGCTGGCAGCCATTGGCGCTTGTATCTCATCAAATCTGAAGGACCGGATCATTCTTCAGTGGGCCCGTTTCAATATTTGGACCCTGTCAATCATTTATGGCATTACTGTCAATGTTCAAGGAAAGGAAAACATTCCTAGTGAGCCCTCAATTATCATCTCGAATCATCAGTCAGCCTGGGAGACTTTGGCCTTTCAGTTGATTTTTCCGACCCAATCGTATCTGCTAAAAAAAAGCCTGTTGAAAATCCCGTTTCTGGGCTGGGGACTTTCCATGACCCGTCCGATAGCGATTGATCGCAAGCAAAAGGTGCGAGCCCTGGATAGTCTGGTAAAGCAGGGGAGCGAGCGTCTCAGGGAGGGTCGGTGGCTCGTGATTTTCCCTGAAGGCACCCGCCAGCCCCCGGGACATCCGGGAAAATTTCAGGTTGGTGGGGCCATGATTGCGGCCAAGACCGGTGCGCCGGTTGTTCCGGTGGCGCATAATGCCGGCGTTTTTTGGCCCAAGAACAGTATGCTCAAATACCCGGGAAAAATTGATCTCGTGATTGGCCAGTCCATTCGGGTCGATGGTAGGAAAACGAGAGAATTGAGCACGGAAATCGAGTCCGCAATCCTCGAAAATCTTTCCTTGCTGCCTTCTTCAAGAAGTTGGTTTGGAACTGTTAAAAAATAGCCAAAAAGAAATTTACCGCATCATTTCACGTCTTTTTTGGCAGTGGTTCCATTTGAAAATCCACCCTTTCCCCGATAGCGAAACCGGTATAACGAGGAAAGCATCATGAAGCAACTCAAGAAATTCACCCTGTACCGTTTAAGGCAAGGATTCTACAGCAGTTCCTGATCCGCTGAAATGAGGAAAGGATTGTTGAGGTCCCATGGAGTTCTGGACGAGAGGCACGGCAGTATGGGCAGACAAGACTCGTCCACATCTTCACGGGACAGCGGACAGGGTGCATGGCTCCACTGGAGTCGGCATCGTACCGCCCGGCAACATTTGTCGACTAGACCATGTCTGATAGGTGCAGGTAATCGGCGGGTGTGAGGTTTTCGGGGCGTAATGAGTCATCAATCCCGGCATGCTTGAACTGTTCGCCGGTAATCATGCCTGAGAGGGCGTTTCGCAGGGTTTTTCTGCGGTTCGAAAATGCGGCCTTGACCAGCTTTTCCAGTTTTTTCGGGTCTCTTGGTTCAACAGCAGGATGCCTGGGCTGCATGTGAATGACGGATGATGTGACTTTTGGCTGTGGAGAGAAACTTTCTGGCTCCACATCAAACAGAATTTCGGCATCAACATGCAGGCCAGCCATCACGGAGAGCCTCCCGTAGTTTCGATTGCCGGCTTTGGCCACAAGCCGTAGGCCAACCTCTTTCTGGATCATGAACAGCATGTCCTGAATAATGTCGAGACTGTCAAAGATATGGAACAGCAAAGGCGTCGATATGTTGTATGGGAGATTTCCGATAATCCGTACATTGCTGTTCTCTCCGGAAACTTCAGGCGATCGGATATCGGTTTTGAGGATGTCCTGTTGCAGGATTGACAGGGGACGATCCGAGAAGCGCTGATTCAGGTGGTTCACCATATTCTGATCAAGTTCAATGGCAGTCAGGTGATCGAGATGATCCAGCAAGCGTCCGGTCAGAACTCCGGTTCCAGGCCCGATTTCCAGCACTTGATCATCCCGTCTGGGTGAAAAGCCCTTGATAATTGAATCAAGCACGACTTCATCAGTCAGAAAGTGCTGGCCAAATCGTTTGCGAGGTATGATGCGGCTCAACTTTGGGTGGACCTGCGTTTCGACAGATCAATGGCCATGTCCAGAGCTGCGCACAGGCTCGAATGTTCTGCCTTTCCCGTGCCTGCTAATTCCAGGGCAGTGCCATGATCAACGGAAGTGCGAATGATTGGCAGTCCGAGCGTGACATTGACTACTTCACCAAATCCCGAGTGTTTGATTACTGGTAAACCCTGGTCATGATACATGGCAAGCACAACATCGCATTTCTCCAGGCTTCGGGGAGTGAATGCAGTATCCGCGGGTATCGGGCCAGCAACGGACATGCCGGCATTTTGCATTGCAGTGACTGCGGGTTGCAGAGTTTCTACTTCCTGGTTGCCAAGATGTCCGGATTCACCAGCATGCGGATTCAATCCACATACCGCAATCCGGGGGTTTTCGAGTCCAAACTTATGCCGCATGTCCGAATGGATAATTCGGATGGTTTGGCACAGGCTTTCCCGAGTTATGCTTTTGGGCACTTGGTCAAGTGGAATATGGGTTGTTGCAAGACAAACCCGGAGTTTTTGATTGGCCAGCATCATGACTGGATGGTCGCTTCCCGTATTTTGGGCAATCCACTCCGTATGCCCCGTAAAGGATATTCCAGCCTGGTTGATGATACTCTTTTGGACCGGTGCGGTGACCATGGCATCGCAATGTCCGGTCTTGCAGAGATCAATGGCCTTGTCAATGATGTCGAGAACATGAGCGCTGTTTTCCGGATCCAATTCGCCGGGAATTGGGGGATGCTGAAACCGAATCGGTAATACCTGCATGATGCCTTGCCGGTGTTTGGGTATTTGCTGATTACTTTCGATTTCACGGATTTCAATTTCAATGCCCAGCAGGCCTGCCCTGGTTTCGATCAGGAACGGATCGGTAACGAAAACGATGCAGGCATCGTGAGCCTGCATGGTGGCTGCCAGACAAATATCGGGACCGATTCCTGCGGGCTCTCCGGTGGAAACTGCAATGGAGGGAGTCATGATCTGGTCAATTGTCGAGTTATCCTGATTCAGGTATTTCGTCATCAAGAATATCATGACTCATCTGCCAGCCATGATGTTCCAGGTCAATTCGCCCGGCATCATCGAAAAGCACGCCCTCCGCATGCAGCAGGCGTTTTTGTTCGAGGTCACCCTGGCCATGTTTTCTCGAACTGACTCTGCCCTGTGCATTGACGACCCGATGCCAGGGGAGATCGAGGTGGTCGGGGATCGAAGCCATTGCATAACCGACATGCCTCGCGGTACATCCAGTCACACTTGCTATGTTTCCATAACTCGTAACTTTGCCATACGGAATTTGCTCAACGATACGGTAGATTTTTCTGTACAGACTCATCCGTATTCGAGTAATGCAAAGGCAATGCCTGCTTTCATCAGAACTGCGGAAACAGCCGGCCTTCGAATTGTTGGAGTTTATTCAACAGTGACTGACTTTGCCAGATTTCTGGGCTTGTCGATATCGGTGCCCTTGATCAGGGCAACATGATAGGCGAGCAGCTGTAATGGGATCGTGAAAATAATGGGGGCTATGGAACACTCCACGGATGCAACATTGATCACCTGCAGGTTTTCCCGACTGGATAATTGAGTTGTTGAATCTGCAAACACGATCAGTTTGCCGCCACGTGCCCGAACTTCTTCAATGTTGCTTTTCAACTTGTCGAGCTGCGTATCGTTCGGGGCCACCGATACTACCGGCATGTCTCGATCTACAAGTGCCAGGGGTCCGTGCTTGAGTTCTCCGGCAGCATACGCTTCTGCATGAACATAACTGATTTCCTTCAGCTTCAATGCACCTTCCAGAGCAATCGGAAAATGAATGCCCCGTCCCAAAAACAATGCATGCTGTTTATCCGCAAACTGCCGGGCAATTTCCTGAATTTCCGGCTCCAGTTTCAAGGTGGCTTCCACTTTCGCTGGAAGCTCCCGCAATTCACGAATCGAGTCGGCTTCATCTATGTCATTTGAGGAGCTCTTGCGGGCCATGATGATTGAGAGCAGACGCAGTGCAACCAGTTGAGTGAGAAATGCCTTGGTGGATGCAACGCCAATTTCCGGGCCTGCATGGGTCATGAAAACCAGCTCTGAGTTGCGTACCAGGGAACTGTCAGGGACATTGCAGATAGCCAGGGAATGGGCGTGCCCGCATTTCTTTGCATAGTCCAATGCAGTCAGGGTGTCGATTGTTTCTCCAGACTGGGACAGCGTGACCACCATGCTGTTTCGTGGAGTAGGGTGCTTGCGGGAGATAAACTCGCTGGCAATTTCGACTTGGCAGGGTATGCCGGCGTTCTCGAGCCAGTACTTTGCAACCAGGCCCGCATGGTAACTGGTACCGCAAGCGAGGATTTGGATGGCTTCTGTTTCATTGAAAATACGCTCTGCTTCCATTCCAAAACAGGCTTCAAGTACCCGAGTTGCAGTTATGCGTCCTTCAAGTGTGTCGGACACGGCTTGTCCCTGTTCGAAGATTTCCTTTTCCATGTAATGGCGGTAATCCCCAATCTCGGTTGACTGCGGAGTCAAGTCACTGATTCGAACATCGCGGTGCTGAACCTGTCCGCCCAGATTGGCAATTTCTATAACGCCTTGATTGATATCAACGATATCGCCATTCTCAAGCACGATGAATTTTCGGGTTTGTGCGATCAGTGCCGAAATATCCGATGCCAAATATGTCCCGTCTTCACCAATTCCAACGATCAAGGGTGAACCACGTCTTGCACCAATAATTCGCCCCGGTTCTTCTGCATGCACAACCCCCAGAGCGAAGGCGCCCTTCAGAAGCCTTATGCTGGTCCTGACTGCTGAAATGAAGTCTGACCCTTTATCCATATGCAGACGGATGAGGTTGACGATGACCTCAGTATCGGTTTCGGACTGAAACTCCATGCCCTCGTCAAGCAGACATCCTCGAAGTTCTTCATGATTTTCCACGATGCCGTTACAGACCAGGGCAATTCGATCTCCGCTGATGTGGGGGTGTGCGTTCTGTTCAGTAGGCGGGCCATGGGTTGCCCAACGAGTGTGCGCGATGCCGGTCAAGCCATCAATGCTGCCATTGGCACTGATGGTGCGCTCAAGTTCAACCAGTTTGCCGGGAGCACGCAATCGCAGGAGCTGTCCAGGCTCATCAATGATCGCAAGACCCGATGAATCATAGCCCCGATATTCCAGACGTTTCAGGCCATCCAGTAAAATCGGCAGGACATTTGAGCTGGATACCGCGCCTATGATTCCGCACATGATGAGATCGAAAAAACAAGGATAGCGTTAGTTTGGGAACAACATCCGGATTATTTCTTCGTCGATTTGCTGCGTTGCCAGTTCGGGAACGTTTTGCGCTGGGCACGAGTGATTACCAAGGTGCCGCTGTCAATGTCACTGGTGATACTGCTGCCGGCGCCTATGGTTGCTCCTTCGCCAATATTGAGCGGTGCCACCAATTGGCTGTCTGAGCCGATGAATACATTGTCCTGAATGGTGGTTTTATGTTTGCCCGATCCATCGTAGTTGGCGGTTATGACACCGGCACCGATATTCACATTCTTGCCTATTCGCGCATTTCCGATATAGGAAAGATGACTGGCTTTGGTTTTCTTGTCGATCAGGCTTTCCTTGATTTCGACAAAGTTGCCAATCTTCGCATAGTCTCCAATCAGTGATATCGGACGTATTCGGGCGAAGGGGCCAATCGTACAATATGAACCCACGATCGAATTTTCGATCATGGAATTTTCCAGGATCACGGAATTATTTCCGATCACGCTGTTCCTGATGATTGAGTTTGCCCCAATCACGACGTTATGGCCTATTCTGACCTTGCCTTCGAGAATGGCATTGATGTCTATGCGGCAATCAAGCCCGTGCTTCAGTATACCCCGCAGGTCAAAGCGCCCCGGGTCCATGATGCTGACCCCTTCCTTCATGAGCTGAGTGGCCACTCTTTTCTGGTAGATGCGTTCAATGTTCGAGAGTTCAACCTGATTATTGGCTCCGAGTATTTCCTGATAGTCTAATGGCGTAATACATTGAATATCATGTCCCTCATCCGCTGCAATCGCGACGATATCGGGCAAATAATACTCTTTCAGTAAATTCTCTTTTTTCAGTTCAGGCAGCCATTCCTTCATCCAGGCGGCCTTTGCTCCAAAGCAGTTAACGTTCACTTCCTTTATTTCTCTTTGGGCTTGAGTCGCATCCAGATGTTCGATGACGCCTTTGACCTTGTTATTCTTGTCACGCAGGATGCGCCCGTAACTCTTTGGATTGTCCAGATTGCAGGTGACCATATTCAGGTTTCCCCCTACCACGGCTGTACGCGCAATCGTATCAGGCATGATCAGCGGCATATCGCCATTGATGATGATGACTACGGTTTCGTCATCAATGTTTTCGACACCCAGCAATGCTGCCTGTCCGGTACCGTCGGGGCTGGGCTGGGTTACCCAGTTGATTTCGGTATGTTTGTCAGGCATGTTAAGAGGATAGCGGCCTACCTCCTCAACGATGAAATCCCTTGTTTTCGCTCCAACAACAATGTTGATCCTGCTTGGCTGGATGGCGGCAGAGGATTCAATGATGTGATGGAGCAGTGGTCGTCCCCCAAGGGTATGCAGAACCTTTGGGCGTCCAGAGAGCATGCGTTTACCGCTGCCGCCAGCGAGAATCACTATTTCAGTGGTCATGATCAGTAGAATCCGGGAAATTTCAAGAATTGGGTGGTTAGTTGATTTGGTGAGTATTCAGATCATGAATTATATCGTAATTAGTGCCTGCCAGAGATCTCGCAATATTGCCGCATGGCATTGAAATGAAATGCGGTAATTATCCATACTGACCATTAAGGTTTCGCCGGAATGAAGTCCGGCAAGCGGTTTTCTGGACCGGTGACTGAAAATCCACCGGATCCGGGAAATCCCCAGCACCGACTTTGAGATTCATTTGTCTTATAGTTATCTGTTTATATTGAATAATTATCCCATGGTTCTACTTTTCCGGCAGACACTGGTTATTCTGCGTGCTTATGTTATTGCGGATAGCTGATCAGGGTGAACTGCTGACTGAATCATGTGGCTGAATAAGCAGGGACATTTGGAGAATCTGATCAGGTTCAGCAACATGCGAGAGTTTTCCAGCCATGAAGGCAAGGTGGATCCGAGGCATGAAAACGGCGTGATACCGGTTGTATGTACAAAAGAGGTTGAGAAAATACGAAACTAAAATTGTTGTGCGCTCGTAAAGAGTACACTGATCAGTCGTTCAACCGGGGCGTAATCATCAGTCAGAGTGATTGCATCATGTTTCAGGGCCTGTTCTTCAATGAAATCAGTGATGTTGTACCAGACCCGGAAAATCCCGTGTTGAGATTCAATCTTGGTGAACTCGAACGGCTGATTCGAAGCCGACAGGATGAAGGTCAGGCGATTCTGGGAAAACGATTCGCACCATAGCGTCCCAGCACATGGCGTGATTCATCATGGTGAATGGTCATCTCCGAGATGTCCAGATCAAGCTCGGATTGTGCGATTTTCGTGACTGCCGGATCAATCTCGCTCACCACGATTTCATTCTCCCCATGCCGGGAAGCCAAGGCTCTGGGGTAGGTGTATGCACCACCGCCTGCAAAAAAATATCGCAAAGCGGTGTTACGGGAAAATCGAGACTCAATCAACGTATCCATTCCATGGATATACGGGGTTAGCAGGGATTCGGGGTCATCGAGGTCGTTGGTACCATGGATCAAGTGGTCAATCGCCAGCGAACGGGAATTCGCGGCAATTGGCTGATCATGATTGTCAATGACACGGAGACAGTAATACTGGCTTTCAACATCGCATGGTGCAACAAATCCATTCATGCGATCCGTGATCGCGACCACGGCAAGCCCTGCAGCCAGCAAGGACATGAAAAGAGGGGTTCGATGTGGGCCGCGGATTAGCCAGGGCAGGGCCAGCAATAACAGAACGATTGCTACCATGATGATGGTCCAGCGAGTACCGATCCACTGGATGAGCACAAAACCGGCGGCGAATGTGCCGAAGATGCTGCCGGTTGCACCGAGCGCATGCAGCAATCCAACTACGCGGCCGATGCTTTCATCAACTTTGAGATACAGTGTGGTGACCAGAGGAGAAATAATGCCGAGTAAAATCGCCGGCACCAGAAATAACCCAAAAACCAGCAGAAGACTGGTCCATGCCAAACTGAGCAATTGATTCCGAATTAGGACCCCATAGGCGGGAAGGAGTGCCAGTACCAGAAGTGAGGCAAGCGCACCAATGCCAAGGGTGATTCCGAGAGCATGGTGTCCATGATTGCGGTCAGCAAGCCATCCGCCAAGCCAATTGCCAAATGAGAGTCCAGCCAGCACCACTCCGATGACCGAGGTCCAGCTATACAGTGAATTGCCAACATAGGGTGCAATGATGCGTCCTGCGGTAATCTCGAGCACCATGAGCATGGCCGATGATAGAAACACCGTGGTTCCGTAGGTGAATTTCAGCATGTTCATGATTTTTTCTAGCCGAACTTTAACATTCTAATGGCATCGATTATTTAATATTTATTTATCAATTATTTAAAATGAAAAAGATTGAATTTTGGCTGGGGTCAATATTCTCTAGTAACCGTCAACCAGACTATGCCTCTGGGAAACTATCCATATTCATTCGCATAATGAATGCCGATACCGCGGTCAAATATGCGTTTACCAATGCTCTGATCCAAACCCCGGGGTGGATGTAAACCGAATTATGCAAGTAAAGGGACAGCTATTGTTAGCAATATGCGCCCCGATTTAATTTCTGAACTTTCCAAACCTTATATCATCCGTGATTGTGGTATTCAAAAACAAATTACGGTGAAAGAAAAAGCGAGCGTCATGTACGCCTGATGAGATCAGGCAAATAACTGGTTGGGTTTTCAAGTGATCCTGGTAGTGAAGGGTTGTACAGCAGTGCGAAAAAGTTTGTAAACGAAGTCGGGATTTGTCTGGGCATCCTGATCGGTGCGGTGACCTGTACGGGATCGGTACTCGCATTTGGCAAGCTAAAGCGGAGTTCTCTCGCATTGAATCGAGGCGAGCCTGGAATCCTGAAATTTTGGGTACTGAATATTCTTGAACTTCGCCTGAATCCCCCCACATATGCATCATTGCTTGAACAGTTGTGGAATACGACACAAGTCGTAGCGGAGTACGTATGCGAATCGATAAATTTACCAATAGATTTCAGATCGCGTTATCGGATGCCCAGAGCCTTGCGGTCGGGCGCAGTCATGCAGTCGTGGAACCAACGCATGTAATGCTGGCATTCCTTAATCAGGACAAGGGAGTCAGCGGGCTGCTTACGCGTTGTCAGGTCGACGTACACCGGTTACGTTCGGGCTTGGGTGAGATTGTCGATCGTTTTCCCCGGATTGAAGGAAATGAAGGAGACATAAGTTTCTCCAATCAGCTCGTAAAGATGCTGAACGTCTGCGACAAGCTCTCCCAGGATCGGGGAGATCAGTTCATCGCTGTTGAAATGTTCATTCTGGCGGCAATTGCCGACAAGGGTGAGCTCGGAAAATTGATGCGCAGTGTCGGGGCTTCGGAAAAGCTGGCTGAATCAGTCATCGACCAGATTCGCGATGGTGAAACGGTTAACAGTCAGAGTGCTGAAGAAAACCGGGAAGCACTCGATAAATACACGGTTGATGTGACCGAGCGTGCTGAACAGGGCAAGCTCGACCCTGTTATTGGTCGCGATGACGAAATTCGCCGAACGATACAGGTCCTGCAAAGACGAACCAAGAATAATCCGGTTTTGATCGGTGAGCCCGGGGTTGGCAAAACGGCAATTATTGAGGGTCTGGCACAACGCATTGTAAATGGAGAGGTTCCAGAGGGCATTCGCAACAAACGAGTACTATCCCTTGATCTTGGCGCATTGTTGGCTGGCACGAAATTCAGGGGAGAGTTCGAGGAAAGACTGAAGGGCGTGATTGTAAATTTAGCCAAACAGGAAGGACAGATTATTCTGTTCATTGATGAGCTGCACACTGTGGTTGGGGCTGGCAAGGCGGAAGGCTCCATGGATGCCGGCAACATGCTGAAACCTGCACTTGCTCGTGGTGAATTGCATTGTGTGGGAGCGACTACACTGGATGAATATCGAAAGTACGTCGAGAAGGACGCCGCTCTGGAGCGCCGGTTTCAGAAGGTACTGGTGGATGAGCCAACTGTTGAAGACACGGTGGCCATACTTCGCGGCCTGAAAGAACGGTATGAAGTCCACCATAACGTAACAATCACTGACCCGGCTATTGTAGCGGCTGCTTCACTGTCCCATCGTTATATCACCGACCGCAAGTTGCCCGACAAGGCCATTGATCTGATTGATGAGGCAGCCAGTCGCATTCGCATGGAAATTGATTCCAAGCCCGAATCGCTAGATCGTCTGGATCGAAGATTGATCCAGCTGAAAATCGAGCATGAGGCTTTAAAGAAGGAGACGGATGAGGCAACCGAAAAAAGGAGAGCAGACCTGGAATCGGAGATCAACGATCTGGAAAAAGAATATGCAGATCTTGAGGAAACCTGGAAAGGCGAGAAATCTGCTCTTCAGGGAAGCCAGCATATTCGTGAGCAGATCGACCGGGCTCGTATTGAATTGGAGCAGGCAGAGCGAAGCAGGGATTTGGAGCGGATGGCCGAATTCAAGCATTGGCGCATTCCAGAACTCGAAAAACAGCTGGCTCTGGCTGAGGATTCCAAGCAGGAAATGTCCTTGATGCGACACAAGGTTGGCGAAGATGAAATCGCTGATGTGATCTCAAAATGGACTGGAATACCGGTATCGAAAATGATGCAGGGAGAGCTCGAAAAACTCATGGAGATTGAAGCCAATCTGCACAAGCGGGTGGTTGGTCAGGATGAGGCGATCAGCGCGGTATCCAATGCGATTCGACGATCCCGTGCAGGACTATCCGATCCCGGCAAACCTTATGGGTCATTTTTGTTTCTCGGACCGACTGGCGTGGGAAAGACCGAACTCTGCAAGGCACTGGCTGAATTCCTGTTTGACAGTGAAGATGCCATGGTGAGAATCGACATGTCGGAGTACATGGAAAAGCACTCCGTCGCAAAACTGACTGGTGCGCCTCCGGGCTACGTTGGTTACGAGGAAGGCGGCTACCTGACTGAGGCTGTTCGGCGCAGGCCCTATTCCGTGCTCTTGTTTGATGAAGTCGAAAAAGCACATCCGGATGTCTTCAATGTATTCCTGCAGGTGCTTGATGACGGTCGATTGACTGACAGTCAGGGACGCACCGTTGATTTCAAGAACACAGTAATCATTATGACTTCTAATCTTGGTTCAGAGAGAATTCAGGCCATGAGTGGTCAGCATGAATACGGTTCCATGAAATCAGAGGTCATGAAAGTTGTTGGCGATTATTTTCGGCCGGAGTTCATCAACAGGGTTGATGACATAGTCGTATTCCACTCGCTTGGAAACGAACAGTTGCGGGAAATTGCAAGGATTCAGATTCAGCACCTCGTTAAGCGACTGGCCGAGCGTGAAATGGAATTTTTAGTATCCGATGATGCTCTTGACTTATTGGCTGAGGCCGGTTTTGACCCGGTATACGGCGCACGTCCCTTGAAGCGGGCCATTCAGACCCGGCTTGAAAATCCGCTGGCCAATGAAATACTGGGCGGCAAGTATCAGCCAGGCGATGCCATTGAGGTCCACGTTGGAGATGATGGATTGGCTTTCTCGACAAACTGAGAATCCATGAAGAGCCAGCTGAAGACAGAATTCGAGTTAAGTGACATATTGGGTTTTAATTCGTGCTTGCCGGAAAACCAGAAATATGACCATAAAGGATTGACATGAAGTACCGTCATTATCCATAAGGGACATGCAGGCTTTACCGGAACAGAGTCTGGCTAGCGGTTTTCCAGATCCGTGACTAAAAATTCGCCAGATCTGGAAAATCGGCAGTGGTTCCGTCTGAAAATCGGCCTTTCCCCTGGAGGGCGAAATCAATATAATGGGCGAAGTCAAACCTGCTATATGCACTTGAGACCAAAACTCGTCTCGCTTCTTGCGATGATGTTTCTCGCCATGTGTTGGGTGGTCCCTTCCACGGCACAGGAAAATACTGACGCTGCTCCTGAATCGACAGAGTCCATTATTGATATTTCGCCAATTGAGAATGCACAAATCCTGCTTCGCAGTGGTCAGTGGGAGTCAGCGTTTGATATTCTTGAACCGCTTGCAGGCAACCCTGAAGCAGCATCATTGCTGTTTGATGTTGGCATGGCAACGCTGGATGCTGCCCATGGCGCTGAACTTGCGGTAAAGGACCGTAATGATCTCCTTGATGTTTCCATAGCGGCTTTTCTGGCAGTTCTGTCTGCTGATCCTGATCGGGTAAGAGTGCGGCTTGAGTTAGCGCGGGCATTCTTCATGAAGGGTGAAGACGGACTCTCTAAACAGCACTTTGATCGAGTTATGGCCGGGGATATTCCACCAGCTGTAGCAGCCAATGTTCAGCGTTTCCTGAATGCGATTCGGGCCCGTAAAAGATGGACCGTGTATTTTGGCTTTGCTCTTGCACCCGATACCAATATCGGACAGGTGTCGGAACAACGAATTATTCAACTTTTTGGTTTGCCTTTCCAGCGCAACAATGAGCCCCCTACATCTGGAGTAGGTTTACGCCTATTTACAGGGGGGGAATATCATTATCCGCTAAATCAGCGGACAAGGTTGCGTTTAGGCGTTGATCTCTCGCAACGGGACTACGAAAGAAGACTGTATGATCGATCTGCTCTTTCCCTGCATGTTGGACCGCAATTTTTAGTTTCGCAGCGAACATCGGTCAGTTTGCTAGCCACGACTACTCGTCGTTGGGAAGCAGGCCGGATATCCTCGAATGATCATGGCGTGAGCTTTGAGGGGCGACACCAGACCGGCCCCCGCACTCTGCTGAATTTTGATCTGTCCTGGGCAGAGCGATACTACAGGGAAGCCGATCCCCAGAACAATGCAGATGTACTCGATTTCATACTCGGTGGACGTTTTTACGCTACACCGAATCTGTCCTTTTCGGGGTCGCTTGTCTGGGGCCGCGAGCGTCCTCGTTTCATAAACAATCGCAATAAGAGCAGAGGAATATATCTAGGGCTTAACCGGGATCTGCCCCGTGGCTATACAGTAGGACTCAACGGATCCCTGCGCAGAACCAAGTGGGATACACAGAATCAAACTGATGACGGAAGTCTGAGAAAAGACAAGACTACCGATATAAGCATCAATCTTCTCAAGCGGGATCTAACCCTCTTCGGTTTCAGTCCGCGTATTACAATCGGCCGGACCAAGCGTGATTCAAACAGGGCTCCTGATGATCAGGATTACACGCGTACGTATGGAGATATAAGTTTCGTCAGGCAATTCTAATTTGTTGAATCCATGCCTTGATGCGAGGGCATTTGGTCGCAAGTGGACCGCATTTGGACAGAAACCCGTGCAAGAGAAAAAAATCGAGATTTTTTAATCCGATTTTGTCTTGGGCTTGGCTCGGTTTGCTATAATAATCACTGCGCACAGGTCTGGTCGAACTCGTCCCTCGTATACCTCCCGACTTTTCCTGTGCGTTTCTCTCTCTCTATCATTCCAGCCTGATTTCTGGTCATTGTGGACAGACTTTTCCTCAAAGTGAGTTGTGGTCTGGTCATCGGGCACACGGCATTGCACTTCATGATACGATGGCAAAAGAGGTGCAGTTATGGATCATGATGAAATTACGCTGGAACAGGCTCGGAAATCTGCCAGCTTGAAGTGGACTCGCTATGGTCCTGGCGTGATTCCATCCTGGATTGCCGATATGGACTTTCCTGTCGCAAGACCCATTTCTGAATTGCTCCGTTTGCTTGCTGATTCTGGCGATTTGTCCTATGCGCCGAATATGCATGAAGAGCCATTAGCTCAGCTGTTTTCCCAAAGAATGCAGAACCGTTACGGATGGGTGCCAGATCCTTCTGGTTTTGATAGCATGACCGACATTGTACAGGCGATCTACATTGCGGTTGCAGTACTTTGCGACGAGGATCATCAGGTAATCCTGCAAACCCCGACTTATCACCCGATTCTTTCTGCATGCCGGAAAATGAATCGGGAAATGGTGTTTAATTCACTCGTACCTGCTGGCAATGGATGGCAGATTGACTTTGATCAGCTCCGGGATTGCATGGGACCGAGATCAAAACTGCTTTTACTGGTGAACCCTCACAATCCCTCTGGAAAAGCCTTTCAAAAAGACGAACTCGAAACCATAGCCGGCATTGTTCTGGAGAATGACCTGTTTGTCGTATCGGATGAGATACACTGCGACTTAATGTATTCAAATGCAGGACCGCATATACCTTTTGCGTCGATCTCCAGGGAGGTTGCCGAACGAACTGTCACCTTCAATTCTGCAACCAAGTCCCACAATATGGGCGGAATCCGGTGTGCCATGGCACACTATGGTTCGGAGTCTCTACGCAAGCAGTTTGATCGTTTTCCAGACGGCATGCGTGGGGGTAGTAATGCGGTAGGCAATCGTGCCACTCGAATTGCCTGGGAGCAGTGTGATGATTGGCTTGAATACACGATATCGTATCTCGAGGCGAATCGAGACTATTTTGTCAGTTTTCTGCAACGAGAGATGCCGGATTTGCGGCATGTGCCTAATCAGTCGACATTTCTTGCATGGGTCGATTGCCGAGAACTGCATCTTGATCACGATCCAGCAGAATTTTTCCTGAAAAGGGCAAAAGTAGCGGCATACTCAGGTGCCCAGTTTGGCCCCGGTGGGGAAGGCTGCATCAGAATGAATTTTGCAACATCTCGATCGATTCTCTCCGAGAAGCTAGAGCGCATGAAAAGAGCCTTGAGCGAGATTTATTGATCATGGTTGCCCATTCGCTGTGATGCTCATGTAATTCTGCAAGATCATGCATAATTATCAATCTCTTGCTATGGACATTTAATAAGGTTATAGAGAAAATCGTCTTTTCGAAGAAACCCTGTTGTGGAGTCATGCAGTCCAGAGAGATAAAAATTGTCGATGTCACCTTGCGAGATGGCGAGCAGACACAGGGAGTGTCGTTTTCCCAAGCCGAGAAGGTCACCATTGCCAAGGCTTTGCTTGGTTCCCTAAAGGTTGATCGAATTGAAGTGGCATCAGCGAAGATTTCGCTGGGAGAGCATGATGCCGTTTCTCGCATCACGAAATGGGCGGCTGACCAGGATTGTCTGGAGAGTGTTGAAGTCCTCGGCTTTACCGATCATAAGTCCAGTGTTGACTGGATTGACAGTGCGGGCGGGAAGGTCATCAACCTGCTTACCAAAGGCAGCGAAAAACACTGCCGAGAACAACTGAGAATGACTGTCAAGGAGCATCTTGCCGGGGTTGAGAAAACCATCAAGTATGCCCATGATGTCGGCCTTGCAGCAAACGTCTATCTTGAGGATTGGTCAAACGGATATGCTGACAACAAGGACTATGTTTTCGAAATGATGGATTTGCTCAAGGACATGCCCATTTCGAATATCATGTTGCCGGACACATTGGGGATAATGACCCCCAAGGATGTCTACAGCAGCATCTCTGACATGATTAGCCGTTATCCGGACTGTCGATTTGATTTCCACCCGCACAATGATTATGGGCTTTCCACAGCCAATGCCATGGTAGCGGTAGAAGCAGGGGTCGCCTCTATTCACTGCACGGTCAACTGTCTGGGGGAAAGGGCAGGCAATGCCTCTCTGGCTGAAGTTTGTACGGTACTTCGCGACAAGATGGACATTGATCTGAATATCCGGGAAAAGGAGTTTTACACGATAAGTCAGATGATTGAGAATTTCTCGGGCAAGCGAGTGGCCGAGAATGCACCTATTGTTGGGTCCAATGTGTTTACGCAGACTGCCGGTATCCATGCAGATGGCGACCAGAAAGGGCAGCTTTACCAGACTCGTCTAAGTCCTGATCGATTCAATCGCTCCACATCCTATGCACTTGGAAAAATGAGTGGCAAGGCTTCCTTGCAGAAGAATCTTGAAGTACTGGGAATTAGCCTATCCGAAAAGGATCAGGCCAAGGTGCTGGAAAAAATCGTTAGCCTAGGCGATTCGAAAACAGAAATAACAGTTGAGGATCTTCCGCTGATCATAGCGGATGCCCTTGAATCCGGTGGCCACCGATATTTGGAGTTGCTGAACTGCACGATCACCAGTGGACTGGAGCTGAATTCAATCGTCAGTATTCATGTGCAACTGTATGGAGACACCTATAAGGCGACGGGTGCTGGTAACGGAGGGTTTGATGCCTTCATCAATGCCATTCGAGTAGTGGTCGATCGGACAGAAATCGTGTTCCCGGAGTTAATTGATTATCAGATTCGGATTCCCAAGGGCGGAACGACTAGTGCCTTGGTTGAGTGTATTATTACCTGGGAAACCGAAGGCCGTCGATATAGAACCAGAGGCGTTGATGCCAATCAGGTTTTTTCAGGAATCAAGGCTGCCATGAGGATGATCAACATGCAGTTAAGAGCTTTGGAAAAGGCTTCGGTTGAACAATGCTAGTTTCCAAACAATATTCATGGAGTGCAAGATGGGGCGTGGCCAAGTGGTTTAAGGCACCGGATTCTGATTCCGGCATTCGGAGGTTCGAATCCTCCCGCCCCAGCCAATCTCCGCATCTTGAAGCGTTGCCGGGTAGTTGAATTGGCGATTCGGCTACGGTTCGCAACAAGAACCCTGCCCTATGGGCAATCCTTTTTTCTGGCGGGCTTTTCACAACTCTGAAGCATGGTTTGCCCGTCACACCCTCGCAGGCATTGCTGGTCCTGTGTCGGAAACCCGGAAACAGTGGCAGGAGGATGGTATTTTGTCTGCGTACCGGCTTGTTGCCGTGGAAGAAATGCCTGAGGAGCGCAGTAGCGAAGCCGATGCTTCTCCCAGAGTCAACAGTGTCCATGCGAAACGGATTATGCAACAAGGCTTTGGGCAGCAGAGTGATAAAAGCCCGATCATGAATGTTTCAATTCATTGAATCGTCCTGCTAGCCGGTCGAGATTGGCCTGATCCCTTTTGAGATTCCGGCGATAAGTGGATTTGCCATCAGCTCGTGCAGGCAACTGCTCTGAAATACAAGCTTGCGGATCGGGGTCAACACCGGTCACATGGAAATCAGCTGTGGGTACCTTGTGCGGATTTTTTGCAAAGATGATTGTCCCATTGAGTTTTTTCATGCCCGGCAAGAATTAGTGGGTTTATCCTGCCATTACTAGCTTGAGCAAGCACGAGTGCATTTCGACCACTAATCAAGAATTCGCCATCCTCCAGGCCGGGAGATATTCCGCAGGCATCTGCAACATTGGCTGATGCAAGAAACTCTCCAGTGCTTACATTCCAGAACGTAATGCGATTGCCTTTCGGTGCAGAAACAGCCAGAACTTTTCCACTGGAATCGTCAATATAGCATAGCGAGGAATCCATGGTAGGCAGATTCATCTTGACGCGTGGAATGTCGGGATGCGTCTGGATACCGCCATTGGCCACGATCAGGATATCACCATCGGGATGAATCCTTATTTCGTGCGGTCCGATGCCATGCGATGGGATTTCACCAACACGTCGATAGGCATCGCCAGCCTCGTAAATGCCAATGACGCCGCGACCATTCCCGTAATCATTTTCGGTGGCATAGACATAATGTCCCTCAAAATCGAATACGCCATGCCCATAGAAATGGCGCCCTTGAACCGATTCAAGAGTCTGAATCTTTTGACCGCTTTTCGTATCAAATACAATGGCAAACGTACCCGGACGTCTGGCAAACACTATGGCTTCGTTACTGAAAGGACGCATTTCAACCGAATGTCCTCGTCCCGGTAGTGCACATTGGGCCATTCTGGAGCCATCGAGAGAAAAACAGGTCATTCTGTAGTCTCCTTCCCGACTGCCGCATGCACCTGCAAATACGGGTGTTTGATCGTATGCCGTTCTTGGTCGCGCCTGAGTGAGTAAAAAACCCCCCGAAACAGCGCTTGCAATCAAAATGAGGGCTTTTCTGCGATTAGTCTCCATCGAGTGCATTGAAGCCTACGGTCATTCCAAGGGCTCTGGACAGTCGATTTTTAATGATCTGTTTTATAGCCTGTACTTGTTTGGTTAGCTGCTCGAGCTGTGGGCGTTTTTCAGGGTCAATTGCTGCAACCTCAATCGGGAAATCCAGTTTCTCCGCGGTCTCTAGAGTCTTGCTAAAGGCTTTATTCATCAGGGAATGAAGCTTGATGTCCGTAATGGCTGCCAAATCGCCCAGTCCAGTATTGCCTTCCGTACCATAAAGCTCCTGCAGAGCCCGCACTGTAATGACCAGGTTCTGTGTTGACCGTGAACTGAAACGCGATTCGGCCATTGCCGGACTTGCCTTGTCAATGCTATTTCCGGCGACCGGCTTCAAGTTGATGTCATAGACAAACTGCAGCCGATTGTAGAGACTCTGAAAAAAGTTCAGGGTAACAGCAGCGTGGCTTTCGTAAAATGGATTACTTGAATGCGGATGCTTCATGAACTCTGCATAGGCGGCTTCGCCATCTTGCCATTCCGACAACGTGCCCATTGCCATTGTCTTGATGTTCTGGCCGAGTGCAGACAACATGATGCAAATTTGTGGTTTGTTGGCTTCGCCGCTACCAAGAAACCGCTCATGAAACAGCAGCACTTCTGCGGCCAGCAATCCCTGTACCGCCACACTGGAGTTTGCGATGTCATCCACATTCCCGCTGTTTACCATGGAATCCACGGCAACGACGATTTTTTTGCGTGCTTGAGGCCAAAAATAAAATCGATGCTGACGCATCAAGAATTCGATCGG